>JACQBY010000001.1 GCA_016201875.1 Nitrospirota bacterium | reverse complement strand
AGTACTCCCATCCAACGGAGTACCGGCTGAATTAAACTCTATATAATTGCCGGTAAAACCGGTTGGCCAATCCAAAGTCACGCCAGAATAACTTCCAGAATTCAACGTCACTACAAAGGGACTGGTATTGGTGGATGGATCAATGACGGGTCCCCAACAAGAGGGACTGCACTGTTCAACCGTGTACCCGGTGGAAGAGGTAAATCGTACTCGGTAATGAACCCTGTGGGTCATTGCCGATTCCTGGGCAAAAATAATATCGGATTGAATTTTACGCGCCGTGCCATAGGCTTTGGTGGATGTGGTATCTCCGATGAGCACGTTTACGCCAGCGGCCATGATCGCAAGGACCACCAGGACGATCACCAGTTCAATTAATGTAAATCCTTTTTCTTTTTTCAGAATCATTTTATTAAATTATTAAGAAAAAAAAGACACGCAGAATTTCTCCTGCGTGTCTTTAATTTATTTTAATTAGCACTGATGAGTAGTATCTTTGGTAGTAGTTCCAACTTGGTTACATTGAATGCCAACGGGATCATTGTTACTTGTCCCAGCAGTTAGGGTCCAAGTGACATTTGTCGGGGTACCACCTGCAGTAAGAGGCGCTAATCCAGTCCACATGGTTGTACTCGCCGCCGATCCATCTGAGGTTCTAGTAAGAAGAGCTGGGCGAGATCCTGTAATACAACCTTCCAATGCGGAATTCGTATCAGCTGCTGGAAGCGTGCCTCCGGTCACTGTAGTGGCAGTAAGACAAACCGTTTTTCCTAATCTTTCTCCAGCATAGGCAATGGACAGCTGGCTTCGTAAACCTGCTACATATCCCACATTCCCGGCCGCCTGGGCATCCGATTGCATATCTATGTACTGCGGAATGGCCACTGCGGCAAGAATGCCGAGAACGACAATCACGATGATTAACTCGATTAATGTAAAACCACGCTGATTCTTAAGATGTTTCATTTTTTTCTCCTTTGGTTAATTATTATTGAATCGTTGTAGGGACGGTTTTTCAACCGCCCTTGAATCAGGGCGATTCACAAATCGCCCCTACGTATTTTTATAAATACATCTATATCAAATCACCTCCTCTTTTATATCGGAGGGCCTTCGTAAAATTCACTCAATGCCCCCCGTGCCCCCGCGTGAAGCGCCGGCAAAGCCGGTTGCTTCTCTTAAATTATAGCCGATAAATGAATTACCACAAGTTCGCGGCGTTGCCATAAGAATCGGTCGGAGTCGTCTGGGCGACATAGATCTGGCCTGAGGCCGGATCGTAATCCCATCCGATTCCCGCGCCGCCGGCCACCGTTCTGGCATCCGCCTGGGCCGTAGTCACCGCCGTAACCTGCCGGTAACTGGAAATGACCGAATTGGGCGGCATGCAGGCCGTACAGGTGGGGGTCGAAGGGCCTTCGATGACCTTTAACCCGTCCAGGGCGGCGGTTCTGCCAGAGGTTAGATTATTATTTAATTCCGCAACCGAAAGCCATTCCTGAGCGGTTCCGCCGTAACCGGCAAGCAAAAACCGGGCATGAAGCAGACTGATTCCACCTTTCATGGTGGCTAAATTTCCCTTGGTTGCCCCTATCTGGGCCTCCGTGGTCAGATCCTGATACCGGGTTACAGCAATGGCCGTTAAAATTCCAATGATGACCAAAACAACCAGAAGCTCGATGAGCGTGAACCCTGCGTTATTATTCAATCTTTTCATCTTTTAATGCCCTCCTTTAAATACAGAGATTAAATTCCACCATGGCATAAAAACTGCCAGGGCCAGAAACAACACCATCCCCCCCACCGCAAACAGAAGGATCGGCTCAATCGATGCCGCAAGATTCTTGACGGCAAACTCGACATCCCGGTCAAAATAGTCAGAAACTTTGATCAGCATCTCCTCCAGCTTTCCCGTCTCTTCTCCAATGGCCATCATCTGGATCACAATCGGGGGGAAGACACCGCTGATCTTCATCGGCTCGACCAGAGTTTTCCCTTTTCGAACGCTCTCTCTGACATTGTTGACGACTTTTGCGATCACCGCATTCCCGACAACCATGGAGACCATTTCAAGGGTCTGCAAAATGGGGAGGCCTGAGCGGGTCAGGTTTCCAAAGACTCTGGCAAATCGGGAAAGCGCTGTCTTAAGAAAAATATTTCCAAAAACGGGAAGTTTTATTTTCTGGCTGTCCCACTTCATCCGTCCCGATTCGGTATTGATCCAGGTTTTGACCCCAAAGGCAGTTCCTATTCCGATGATCAGAAAGACCATCCAGTAGGCGTGAAAGAGATGATCGGCTCCGATCAAGATGCGAGTCGGAAGAGGAAGAGGAACCTTAAACCCGGAATAGAGTTTGACAAACTGGGGAATCACAAAGGTTAACAAAACGATCACCGCAAAGAGCAATGAGAACAGGACGATTTTAGGATACCGGATTGCCGCCCGGATCCGCTCATCCGTCTCTTTGGCATGTTCAAGAAGGAGCGCGAGACGGTCCAGGGTGCTGTCTAAAATCCCCCCCGCCTCTCCCGCTTTGACAAAATTAATGTATAAAGAATCAAATATTTTTGGATGCCGGGCCATGGCGTCGGAAAGAGAACCGCCGGCTTCAATGTCGGCAAGGATCCTGGTAATCGCTCGTTTAAAAAAAAGGTTTTCGGTTTGATCGATTAACGCCTGAAGGGTATAGATAATGGAAAGCCCCGCCGAAAAGAGGGTCTGGAGCTGGCGCGTAAAAATGATTAATTCTTCCGGTTTGACAGCTTGAGTAAACCATAAATTTTGTTGAAGAAAGGAAAAGGAAAAAGAGGCCGATCCCGCTTCATGAATGCCCACCGGTATATACCCGAGATGGTCCAGTTGAATGGCGACATCATCGCGCCGGACACCTTCGATCGACCCTGTAATTAACCCGCCCGATTTATCCCGGGCACGATATGTAAAAAGAGGCACCTATCTCCTTTTTATCGTCATTCCCGAAGCCTGTCCACGCATGCTTTAAGCGGGGATCTAGAATCCAGTTTCAGTATAATCAACATCTTATTTATGGATTCCCGCTTCCGCGGGAATGACAACCTCGCGTCTGCTAAAACGTTTCTTCGGTTACTCTTAAAATCTCTTCCATGGTCGTTTCTCCGGCCAGCACTTTGGCAATGCCATGCCTTCTTAAATTTTCCATCCCGCTTTCTTTGGCAACGGCTGAAATATCGCTGGCAACCGATTTGGAGATCACCATTCTCCGGATGGAATCTTCCATCGTTAAGATTTCATACAGCCCGGTCCGTCCTTTGTAGCCTGATTTTCTGCAGTTACTGCATCCTTTTCCTCTGGCAAATACCGCATTGGCCGGAAGATGAAATTCATCAACGACCTCCGGGGCGGGAGCAAATTCTTCCCTGCAAGATGGACAGATCTTTCTGACCAATCGCTGGGCCAGGATTCCCAGAAGCGCGGAGGCAATTAAAAAAGGTTCGATTCCCATGTCCATTAAACGGGCGATGGAGCTCGACGCGTCATTGGTATGGAGCGTGGATAACACCAGATGTCCTGTTAATGCGGCCTGGACCGCGATCGAAGCCGTTTCTTTGTCCCGGATCTCGCCCACCATGACGATATCGGGGTCCTGCCTGAGAATATTCCGGAGGCCGGTGGCAAATAAAACCCCCGCCTTTGGATTGACCTGGACCTGATTGATTTTTTTCAACTGATATTCCACGGGGTCTTCAATCGTCACGATATTTTTTTCCATGGAGTTAATCTGGTTGAGGGCGGCATAGAGGGTTGTTGTTTTACCGCTTCCGGTAGGCCCGGTAACCAGCAGTTGTTTTACCGCTTCCGGTAGGCCCGGTAACCAGCATCAGACCATAAGGCATTTTCAATAATTTGTTAAATTTTGAGAGGTTTCCCGCTGAAAATCCCAGTTGTTCCATGTTTAAAAAGAGACCGCTCTTGTCGAGAAGACGTAAAACGATTTTTTCTCCGAATATCGTGGGAAGCGTATTGACGCGGATATCGATCTCCCGCTCTCTAAGGGTTATCTGGATTCTGCCGTCCTGAGATATTCTTCTCTCGGAAATATCTAAATTGGCCATGACTTTTACCCTGGAGCAGAGACCCGAATGGAGCGATTTTGGGGATTGCATTACCTCCCGCAATAGTCCGTCGACACGGAATCTGATCCGGATGGTATCGGCCTCCGGCTCGATATGGATATCACTCGCCCCTTCCTGCACCGCCTGCGAAATAATAGAGTTGACCAGTTTGATGACCGGCGCATCTTCAACCAGTGCATCGCGCTTCGATTTGTTTTCCAGATCATTGTCCGATGAGAGGACAGGTTGAACCTCTTTGAGCGCATCATTAAGGGAGCTGTTCATCCCGTAGAACTGCTCGATGACCCGAAAGAGATCATTTTCGGTCGTGACGACGGCCTGAACCTCCAGACCGGTCATTTTTTTGATTTCATCAATGGCAAAAACATTCAGGGGGTCGGACATCGCAACGGTCAGGGTTTTCCCCCGTTTGGAAACCGGAAAAACTTTATACCTGCGGGCGGTTGTTTCGGGGATCTCTTTTAAAACATCCTGGTCGATGATGACATTCTCAAGAGACATGTGGGGAATTCCCATCTGGCTTCCGAGAACTTTAATGATCTCTTCTTCGGTCACATATTTAAGGCTTCTTAAAATTGCCCCTATTCTGCCCCCTTTGGCCTTCTGTTCCAAAATGGCTGTTTCAAGCTGTTCGGGCGTCAGCAGGCCTGCCGCGATCAGCATTTCGCCCAACATTTTTCTTTTGAGTTTAGGTAAGGACATGGCTTTAATTAAAGATAGCCGAGGATTTAAAATCTGTCAAAGCAGGAAAACCGCTGTTGAAAGGTTGAAAGGTTGATTTGTTGAATTGGGAATCCTGGGAAAGATGTTGAAATGTTGAATGGTTGAATTGATGATGAGTTGAATTAAACCTTTCAACCATTCAACTGTTCAACAGATTCGTTTCAACAGATTATTGAACGGTTTCGTCAATCCATTGGAGATAGTCTTCGGAACCTTCAATGAGGGGGAGGGCGATAATTTCAGGAAGGGTATAGCTGTGAAGCGATTTGACCTTTTCGACAATCCCTGGGAAGGCGGATCTCTTTGATTTTCCGATGATCAGAACTTCATTCTCCTGGGCCACTTTTCCCTGCCAGAAAAAAATGGATTGGATCCCGGGAACGATATTGCCGCAGACGATCAATTTCCCGGAAACGAGCGCATGAGTGATTTTTTTGGCCTCTTCCACCGAGGGGGAGGTCATCAGGACTACAATATACTGATTCTGCGGGCTCATTATTGATTTAAAAGGACGAGCGTCGATTCCACACCCGTTGCCTTGTCTTTTAAAACCGCCTGATTGGGGTCGATACTTTTAAGAATGAAACTGCCCGTGATGACCTCCTCTTTCCCCACAATCAAAAGCTCCCCCCCCCTTGAAAAAAATCCCTGCTCTTTCCCATGCCCCTTGTTCAGGTATCCGAGATATTTGAATTCAGAAAGGAGCCGCATCGCCTCCTTCCGCGCCAGCTCTTCCGGCGAGGGGGCGGGGGGCAAGACCACCGGAGGGGGAGGAGGGGGAGGCTCGACTTTGGGTTTTGGAGGGGGGGGGATATAAATCGGCGCAAAAATATTTTTAGTGATTTCCAGGTTTTTTTTCGGGAATTTTAAAAGGTCCCCTTTGACAGGAAGTTCCGGGGGACGGCGCGATTCGCTCTCCCGGGGGACCTCCCCTTTTTTATACTTTAAAGGGACATGTTTCTCTCCCGGCTGGAGGTATTGATAAAAAAATAGCCCGCTCCATGAGAGCGCCAGAAAGATTAAAAGAAGCGTTTTTTTCGTTTGGGTCATATCTTCGTTTTCAACAGGGTCGATACTTTGAGTTGCAACTCCAGGAGGCTCCCCTCTTTGCTCGACTTTCCCAGGCTCATATCTTCGATGATGTAAAGCGACCTGGAAGATTCAAGGTCCGCGATAAAACTCCGGATCGCTTCATAGCTCCCTGTCACCGAAAGGTTGAGGAGACCCTGAGGAAATTCCCCTCGAGCACCTCTTTTTGATAGGTGACCGAAGGGACATTTAAATGGTATTTTTTGGCCAGTTCCCCCGGAATATTAATGACCTGGGTATAACGCCCCTCCTCCTCGAGGAGATTTCCAAACTGGATGAGTTTTTCTTCGACCCTTTTTTGCCGGGAGAGCGATCCCAGCTCGGTTCTCATCTCCTTCAGCTGGTCTTCCTTCTTCAAAAGGACCTGATCGGATGCCCTGAAAACAAAAAGATAGGAGATCAGAAATATCCCGGCCAGCACTCCCAGGAAAACCGACTCTTTTTTATAAAAATGTAAACGGTCAAGATCCGGCATTTTCCCCTTTTTCTTTATAATTCAAATGGACCAGAAACTCTATCCGGTCTCCTTTCGACTGTTTCTGGTCGAGTAGAAAGATATGGCTGAACCGGGGGGTCCCCTCAAGCTGGAGGATCAGGAGGGTTAAATCTTTTAACGTCAGGGCTTCGCCCGAAAGGTTGACGCTCTGGTCGGTAAACCGGGGTTCAATTTTTTTAATAGAAATATTTTTGGGGATTGCTTTTTCGAGATCGTTTAAAAACCCTGTCCATGAAAAAGATTTCTTTTGGATCACCTCATTGACGAGAGCGATTTTTTTCTCCAGTTTTTTGGGATCGCTCTCCCGGCTTTTTGACGATTTCTGAGCCTCCATCTCCCGGATGAGGCGGTCGATCCTTTGCTGAAGGGTTGAAGCTTCCTCCCGATTGATGCCTGCCTGTTGGACGGCGTAAAATAAAAACCCGGCGGTCAGGAGCGAACCGGCCATTAAAATCCCTGCCAGAACTTTTTTAATCCGATAAGGGTAGGTCGAATAATTGATCGTGATTTTCAATTTAACGCTCCGGCGGCGGCGATGGCAGGGGTCAATAGAGAGATCTCCTCATTTTTCAGAAGATCGGCCCCGGTCAAATTGAGATTGTCCAATAGATCGGGCTTTAACAGATGAATCGCCAGCTTGAAAGGTTCTCCCATCGGACCGAATGCCGGCATGGCCTGAGGGCCCGAAATAAAGAGATGAATGTCTGATTTGGACTGAGCCTCCTGCTCCTTAAAATGATAATGGAGGGAGCTTTCGATCTCCCCCTCTATTTTTAGGTTATTTTTCTCTTCGATCACCGCTCTTTCTTCTTCCGAACCATTTTCAGGCGCCCGAAGTCCGATGGTGCGGATATACCGGAGGATCTTTTTTTCAAAAACCATAAGGGTAAAATAGTGGTCAATCCTGTTGAGGAATAAAAAATTTCCCTCTTCGGAAATTTCTGAAATATAGTCGTGATAGAGATTATAAAGGTTAAAGGAGGCGTTGCTTATGACCTTTGGAGTGATATGAAAAGATTCCGGAAGGGTTTGATATTCCGAAAGAATGTTTTTTAATATCGCCGTCCCCAGAATAAAATAATATTTGTTTCCGGGAACTCCGTTCGGTCCGGGACTTTTAAAGCTATGATCCGACTGGCTGATCAGCTGATGCGAAAATCGGGAATCTCCGACCTGGGTTAAAAATTTCTGCTCCATATTCCATTTGATCATCTGACAGAGTTCGTTCTCTTTCGGAAGGGCCTTTTGGACTTCGATTAAAATCATCCGCGAGGAGAGGTCGGGAAGACTTAATGAAATGGAGGGGATGCCTGGATATTTTTCAAACAGGGTTTTCAGGCTATTTTTAATCTCTTCGCTGTTTAAGATATTCGATTCGCCCGGCGAGTGGCGGATGGTCTGTTTGGGGAGCCGGATCACTTCAGAGGCTTTGACCTGATACCCCCCTCTCCCCGATTCCAACAGGGCAAAAGAGAGGTAATCGTTCCCGATATGCAACCCTGCTTTTGTTTTTGTAAATAAGCCCATTTTAATCGACTCTATTCAATAAACGTGACGCGGTTGATTTCACGCAGGGTGGTTTCGCCGCGGTAGACCTTTTCAAGCCCGGCCTGCCGCAGGGTCGTCATCCCCTCTTTGATCGCTTCCTTCCGGATTTCAGAGGCGGGACGCCTTGCCAGAATCATTTCGCGGATCGGATCGGAAAGGTCGAGAAATTCCGTAATCGCTTTTCTCCCTTTAAAACCGGTGCCGTTGCACTCGGGGCACCCTCTTCCATGGCGGAACCGGTGGGCCTGGATGATATCGGGCGTCAGGCCGGAATCTTCCATGAGGTGGGTTGAAATGGTCTCTTCTTCCGCGCAGGCGTTGCATACATTTCGGACCAGCCTCTGGGCCAGAATGCAATTGAGGGAAGAGACGAAATTGTAAGGCTCGATCCCCATATTGGTAAAACGGCCGATGACATCAAAGGTATTATTCGCATGGACGGTGGTAAAGACCAGATGGCCCGTTAAGGCCGACTGAATGGCGATCTGGGCCGTTTCGGAATCCCGGATCTCTCCGACCATAACTTTATCGGGGTCATGCCGGAGAATCGACCGGAGTCCGCGGGCAAAGGTTAACCCTTTTTTTTCGTTGACCGGGATCTGGACGACATCTTTTAACTGGTATTCCACCGGATCTTCAATCGTAATAATCTTGTCTTCCGTCGATTGAATTTCGGTGATGGCGGCGTATAAAGTGGTCGTTTTTCCGCTCCCCGTAGGGCCGGTCACCAGAACCATGCCATAAGGCTCAATAATCGCTTTCCGGAACCTTTTTAAATCCCCCGGGTTAAAACCGAGCCGTTCCAGCCTTAATTCGTTAATGTCCGAAGCGATATATTCCTTGTCCAGAATACGGATCACGACATCTTCGCCGAAAATACTCGGGAGGATCGATACCCTGAAATCGACCTTTTTATTGTCGAGGCGCAACTTAAACCGCCCGTCCTGGGGGACTCTTTTTTCGGCAATATCGAGTTCCGACATCACTTTGATCCTGGAGATCAGCGGCGCATGATATTGAATGTCGAGAGGGTCCATCGCCCGGTAGAGCGCTCCGTCGATCCTGTATTTGACCTCAACCTCCCGGTCGGACGCTTCAATATGGATATCGCTGGCCCGCCGCTGAAGGGCGGTTAAAATCATCGTGTCGACCAGGCGGATGACCGGACTGGCGTCTTTCGACAATTTTTCAATCGATAACGATTCCTCCCCGTCGTCCGTTTCACGAATGAGCTGGGGTTTGAAATCCTCTTCGATTTTCTTTAAAACCTGCGTCGAACCCTCGGATTTTTTTAAAGTATCAAGAATGCTCTGTTTGGTGCCAATCTTGAAATTCAGGCTTCTGCGGAGGGTCAGTTCGAGCTCATCGAGGGCGGTCACATGAATGGGGTTTGAAATGACAATGGTTAACGCGCCGTTTTTTTCTTCCAGCGGAATAAAAGGATAGCGGTACATCAGTTCGACCGGTATCGACTGATAAAACTTCGGATCGATCCTGAAGTCTTTCAGAGGTTCGTATTCGAGCTGAAAAAGCTCCGAAAAGAGGATCGCCATCTGCTCCTGCGATACTGTTTGGGACTTTAAGAGCTCCTCCACCACATTGACTTTTTTACTGTCAACGCCGTCGGGAAAAACCACTTGAATGGCCGATTCGGTCACCCACCCTTTTTCAATCAATTTTTTGACAATCGACGCGCCGCTCTTCGGTAAAATTCTCATTTAAGCGTTCCTGCAAGGTTAAAGATCGGAAGATACATGGCAACCAGGATAATGGCGACCAGAACCCCCATAAAAAGTAAAAGGACCGGTTCGACCCAGGTGGTAATCCGGGTGAGTTTTTGATCGAGCATCTCCTCCTGAAATTCGGCCACCTGATTGAGCATTTCTTCAAGCGATCCGGTGGTTTCACCCACCTCGATCATTTCAATGGCGATCTTCGGCATCAGATCGGCCGTGTCAAAAGCGGCCGCCAGGCTGGTCCCTTCCTGGACTTTCTGAATGGAAAAATGGACCCGCTTTGAATAGACCCGGTTGGGGAGCGACTCTGCCACCATTTCAAGCCCGTTGACCAGGGTAATACCGCCGCTGAGAATGGTGGCAAGGGTCCGTCCGATGGCGATCATCTGCTGGTTTTTAATGATTTCCCCCAAAACGGGGACTTTTAATAATAAAGAATCTTTTCGATCTTTCCCTTTTTCGCTGGAGAAGAACATCTGTAATAAAAAGAAGATAATCCCGGTCCCGAGGAGGATGAAAATAAAATGGCCCTTTAAAAAAGTGACAAATGAAATGAGCGCCATCGTCAGCCAGGGGAGCTGTTCCTTCGCGTCGGAATAAATATCGGAAAAAGTCGGCAATACATAAGTCAACAGAAAGAGAATGACCGCCGCTCCAACGACAAAGAGGAATACGGGATAAGTTAAGGCGGTCATAATTTTTTTCCTGACAGCCAGAATCTTTTTATAAAAAAGGATATACCGGTTTAAAATTTCAACCAGGTTTCCGCTTTTTTCCCCTGCCCGAACCGAAGAGATATAAATCTCGGGGAAAAAATCATGATAATGGGAAAGGGCGTCGGAAATAGAAGAGCCCCCCTCGATCTCTTTTCGGACCCCATTGAGCGCCTCCTTAAAACCGGGATGGAGCGCCCTCCCCTCTAACAGGTCAAATGCCTTTAAAATCGGCAGTCCCGCCCGTATTAACGCCACAAATTCGTAATTATAAACAAGAAATTCCTGCGACGTTAACTTTTTTTTCGCCCGGAGGCCGGCGGTTAAGCGAAATAAGCTAAAAAAAGAGGCCTTTTTCACAGAAAAGACCAAAAATCCTTTTTTTTCTAAGGATTCCTTTAAAGAGGCTTCGCTCGGACCGTCTAGCTTTTCTTCTATGATTGTTCCGTCTGCCGCGGCCATGCGGCAGGTAAAGGTAGGCATTAAGGCCCTTTTCGTCAACATGTTCAATTTAAATAAAGTATAGGGGACTCTCTAAGAAATTGCAAGCCAACCGGTTCAAAGGGTTTTCTTCACCTGATCCCAGAGCTGATTCATCTCTGCGGGACTCATCTTTTCAAGCAATCGGCCGGATTTTTTGGCCGCTTTTTCCATGGTTTGAAAACGGAGGATAAATTTTTCCGTAGACTGTCTTAATAGCTGTTCGGAGTCCATTTTTAAGAAACGGGCAAGATTGACCAGGGTAAAAAAAAGATCCCCGACCTCATCTTCGATCTCTTCCCGGCTTTTTAAGTCGACCGCTTTTTTAAACTCATCCCATTCTTCTTCGACCTTTGCGAAAACCTCTTCTTTTTTTGTCCAGTCGAAACCGGCCCGGGCGGCCTTTTTCTGCACTTTCTGCGCCCTCATCAGGGCGGGAAGCGAGGGGGGAACGCCATCGAGATACGAATCCCGTTTCCCATCTTTTTCTTTCATCTTGTTTTTTTCCCAGTCCCGGAGGACCTCCTCGGCTGTTTCGGCAGACGCGCCGCCAAAAACATGAGGATGCCGGTTTTTTAATTTTTCAACCAGCCCTTTTAAAACATCATCGCTCGAAAAATCCCCTTTTTCTTTAGCGATCTGGGCATGGAAAACCACCTGAAGCAAGAGATCTCCCAGCTCTTCGGTTAAATGCCGGGGATCTTTTAAGTCTATCGCTTCCAGAACTTCGTGGCTCTCTTCTATCAGGTAAGGCTTGAGCGATTCGTGAGTCTGCTGTTTGTCCCAGGGGCACCCCTGCTCCCCTCTGAGGCGGGACATGATTTGAATTAATTCGTCAAACAATTCGCTCATGGCCGATAGATTACTCAATTTATCGATTTAGCGCAACCGATTTGGCTCTCCCATCCGGAAACAGAGATAGGAATTGAAAAAGATTTAAAATCTCTCTGCCCTGATGGTTTTAAGCAAAGTGGGATGTTCACCCGTTTGGTCGGTAAAGGTCGCGGGTATGACGGTTCTATGCAAGTCCTGAGAGCTCTTTTTCGTCATTCCCGCGAAAGCGGGAATCCAGGAGATGCTTCTATCGCTGTTCTCGGGTCCCATCCTTGACTTTTGGGATTTCATCCTCAGATAATATTAAACGGTTTTATTTCTGCCTATCGATTTTAACTTAGGGAAAATCCCATGATCCGGCCTGAAAAACTCACCATAAAAACCCAGGAAGCCCTTAAAACAGCTCAAATCGAAGCTGAAAAGAGGAATCACCAGCAAATTGACGTCGAACAGCTTCTTTTTGTCCTGATTGACCAGGAAGGGGGGGTGGTTCTCCCCATTTTGAAAAAACTGGGCGCAAATAGCGAAGGGATAAAAAAAAGCCTCGAAGAAGAGCTTAAGAAAGCCCCACAAGTCACCGGAGGCGGAATTTCGTCCGGCCAGGTTTTTGTCACCCCGCGGCTGATACAAATCTTTGAAAAAGCTGAAAAAGAAGCCGACTATCTCAAAGATGACTATATCAGCACCGAGCATCTCCTTCTGGCGATGTCAGAGGATTTTGGCGCCGTCGGCAAGCTCTTAAAATCGCAAGGGGTTCATAAAGAAAAAATTTTAAAAGTCCTGGTTGAAATTCGGGGATCTCAACGGGTCACCGACCCCAATGCCGAAGAGAAATATCAGGCCCTTCAAAAATACAGCAGAGATCTGACAGACCTGGCCTATAAGGGGAAACTCGATCCGGTCATCGGCCGGGACGAAGAGATCCGGAGGGTCATTCAGGTCCTCTCCCGGAGAACAAAAAATAACCCTGTTTTAATCGGCGAGCCGGGCGTTGGAAAAACCGCGATTGTCGAAGGGCTTGCCCAGCGGATTGCCAGAGGGGATGTCCCCGAAGGGCTGAAGAATAAAAAAGTCCTGGCGCTCGATATGGGGGCTTTAATCGCGGGAGCTAAATTCCGGGGAGAGTTTGAAGAACGGTTAAAAGCAGTTTTAAAAGAGGTCGTCGACGCCCAGGGGGAGATGATCCTCTTTATCGATGAACTCCACACCCTTGTCGGCGCGGGGGCCGCCGAAGGGGCGATGGATGCCTCCAATATGCTCAAACCCCCTCTGGCGCGCGGAGAACTCCGCTGTGTCGGCGCAACCACTCTTAATGAATACCGGAAATATATCGAAAAAGATTCGGCTCTTGAACGCCGTTTTCAGCCGGTTTTGGCCGATGAACCGACCGTTGAAGAGACCATCTCCATTTTAAGGGGGTTAAAAGAAAAATATGAGGTCCATCATGGCGTCCGGATTAAAGACTCTGCCATTGTCAGCGCGGCGATCCTCTCTTCCCGCTATATCTCCGACCGGTTTCTCCCCGATAAAGCGATTGATTTAATCGACGAAGCGGCTTCAAAACTCAGAATGGAAATTGACAGCATGCCGATTCCCCTGGATGAAATCGAACGGAAAATCTTACAGTTTGAAATCGAACGGGAGGCGGTTAAAAAAGATAAAGACAAAGAATCTCTGGAACGGCTCGAAAAGATCAACAGGGATATCGCCTCGCTGAAAGAAGAAAATTCCGGGTTAAAAGCCCAATGGAAAAATGAAAAAGAGATTATTCAGGAGATCCGGAAGAAAAAAGAGGAGATTGAAACCACCAGAATCGAAGCGGAAAAATCTGAACGGGAAGGGAATCTCGGCCGGGCGGCGGAACTGAAATATGGCCGGCTGGTGGAGCTGGCCAAAGAACTTGAAAAAGGAAATCTCAAATTGCAGGGATTTGGAAAGCGGATGCTCAAAGAAGAGGTCGATGAAGAAGATATCGCCCAGATCGTCTCAAAATGGACCGGCATCCCCGTCTCCAGAATGCTTGAGGGAGAAGTCGAAAAACTGGTCCAGATGGAAATCCGGTTGCAAAAGAGGGTCGTCGGTCAGGGAGAAGCAATCGAAGCGGTCTCGAATGCCATTCGCCGGTCGAGGGCCGGCATCGGGGATCCGAACCGCCCTCTCGGTTCGTTTATCTTTTTGGGCCCGACCGGCGTGGGAAAAACGGAGCTGGCCCGGGCGCTGGCTGAATTTTTATTCGACCATGAACAGGCCATGATCCGGATCGATATGTCGGAATATATGGAAAAACATTCCGTTTCCAGACTGATTGGCGCCCCTCCCGGATATGTCGGTTTTGAAGAAGGGGGACAGCTGACCGAAGCGGTCAGGAGAAAACCTTATTCTGTTCTTTTGTTTGATGAAATTGAAAAAGCCCATCCCGATGTTTTCAATGTGCTTCTTCAGCTTCTCGACGACGGCCGGCTGACCGACGGCCAGGGGAGAACGGTCGATTTTAAGAATACCGCGATCATCATGACCTCCAACCTGGGGAGCCAGGAGATTTCCGAGCTTGCAAAAGATGAACCCAAGATGAAAACAAAGGTCATGGCCGTTTTGAGGGACCATTTCAGGCCGGAGTTTTTAAACCGGATCGACGATATCATCATCTTCCATCCGCTGAAGATGGACCAGTTAAAGACCATTGTCGATATTCAACTGGGCCTTCTGAAAAACCGTCTTCAGGAAAAAAAGATCGAGATCACCTTGACCGAACCGGCAAAGAGTTATCTGGCCAGGATCGGGTACGATCAGGTCTTTGGCGCAAGGCCGTTAAAAAGGCTCATTCAACGGGACGTTCTGAATCCGCTCGCCATGAAAATGCTGGCCGGAGAATTTAAAGAAGGGGACAAAGTCCAGATCGACTCCGACAACCAGACCCTGACCTTTAGTAAAAAAAGCTAACCTGGAACAAAACGTATGAGTAGCCAGTAAGGCCTCAAAGGAGTAGGGTTCAAGGTTTCAAAATACGCGGTTCAAACTTTCACGAAAAAGATCCTCTGCTGTGGTGGCGTTGACAGGGAAACAAACCTCTCCCACTTTAATTTTTATACGGGGGATCTCATATTGAATTTTATTTTCAATTCTTCTGGCTATTGAGTTTGGGTTATCTGCAAAACATAACAGTATCGCAAGCTTATTGTTTTGAATGGCGCCTATTGTGTCGCCATCTCGAATCAGATATTTTATCAGACCCGGAATGTCGGTTAAAAAAAGAGACTGTGAATCCAGATGATCTAACTTTATCATCAAAAGGGAGAAAAAATATTGATATCTCCGGGCACGTTTACACTCATGCTCCAAAAGATATTTAAATTGCTCCTCTGGAAGAACATTAAATCGTTGGTCGGGCATAGCATCAGATCACGGGTTAAAGCAGGCCTATGAATAGGCTGTTACAATCAAACTGAAATTCAGCGTATCCGGTCTGCCTGCAGCAAATTGTTTTCATGGCTTCGGGAGTTGAGGGCTTTGTGTGAATATTAGGATAGCCGACGCTAACCTGTCAATGTCTTTTTAAACCACGTAACTGATGGGATTTTGAAACAACGTAAGCTTCGACGGACAAAACTTCGATCATCCAAATTTCTTGAGGAACTTTAACCATTTTCTTCCTGGCCTTCAGGCGGCCTTTTTGAATGGCCTTGAGAACAGACTCAGGAGTGATTCCGAGCTTTTTCGCGGCCTCTCGAATGGTGTAGGTTTTCTTGGCGCCCATACGATAAAGATAACAGAGGGCAGGATTTTGTAAAGTCGGGCAAAAGGCGGGTCAACTGCTGCTACTATATGTTCTGTTTATGGCGGATGGTTATGGTTGGAGGGGCTTTGCCGATTATTTTGTTCGGTTTGAAGAAGAAAATCGATGTCAAGCAGCGAAACCTGGTGCATGGGGTCATATTGGAGACCGACATTAAAACCTGTCGCTTCGTTTTTATCCGCCGGGTTCGTCCAGACCACTTTAGAAAGAAACGTAATAACACGATTTCCCTCAAATAAACGAACTTGCAAATGGGTATCCACGGCAAGTGGAACAGGCGAAACGAGCATCAGTCCTCCTTTTCCCACTGTTTTAAACCGGCCGGGAAACGGCTCTTTTTCATTCTCTTTTTCTTCCTGAAGTATCCGAAAATCTCCCCTCATTTCAATATCTATCCTGGGGAATTTTCGTTTGCAATTTTTTGAATCCGCTTTAATAGCCATAGCCCGAATTATATCAAATTAAGGATTATAATGCAAAAAATACGACTCAGGCAGAGCGGTCTTAGCGGGCGAGAATCCGGGCCAGCTCGAGTAGACCCAGATCGAGCGGCTTTTTCTGATAGGCCACTTTTTCTAACGGGGTCAGCGCCATCTCCCCTTTTAGGAGACCTACCAGGACGCCTTGTTTTCCCTCAACCAGAGCCTCCACCGCTTTCGCCCCCATCCGGGTCGCTAAAAGCCGGTCAAAGGCGCCGGGAGATCCCCCTCTTTGAACATGCCCCAGGATCGTCACCCGAAGATCAAAGCCGATCCGCTCGCGATGTTCTTTGAAGTAGGCGGCAATATCAGACGTTTTATGCTTGATTCCCTCCGCGATCACGGCAATGGCAAACTTTTTACCCCGGTCATACGCCGACCGAAGGCCCAGGGCGATCTCTTCGGGAGTGCAGGAGGCTTCGGGAATGGCGATCACTTCTGCCCCTCCGGCAATTCCCACCATCAGGGCCAAATACCCGCAGCCTTTCCCCATGACCTCGACTAAAAATGCCCGATGGTGCGATGAAGCGGTGGTTTTGAGCCGGTCGATCGCATCCAGGGCGGTATTCATAGCGGTATCGACGCCGATCGTGATATCGCTCCCCACCAGATCGTTATCAATGGTCGAGGCAATCCCCACCAGAGGAATTCCCATTTTATAAAGGGACCAGGCTCCCGCCTGGGAACCGTTTCCTCCAATCACGATTAAGGCGTCGACCCCTTTAGACCGGAGAGTCGCTATCGCCTTGCGCCGCCCCTCTTCTGTCTCAAACTCTAGGCATCTCGCACTCTCCAGCATGGTTCCGCCCCGCTCAATAATCCCTCCGACATCGCGAGCCCCGAGGGGAATCAGTTCTCCGGAAATTAATCCCGCATAGCCGCAACGGACGCCCATCACCTCGAGTCCGGCGGCGATGCCGGTCCGCGTCACCGCACGGATCGCCGCATTCATCCCCGGCGCATCCCCCCCGCTGGTTAAAACCCCTATTCTTTTCATATCATGCGGTCCTTTCTAACACTACAGCGGCACTTTTTCGTCATTCCCGAATGTCTCTATCGGGAATCCAGGTGTTTTGAAGAAAATACGCAGGCAAAGTCACTGGATTCCGGCTTAAAACATGCCGGAATGACGGATAAATGGGCATATTTGTAAAAAATCCGCTGTAGTACTAATGAGACAATTTCAACAGATCAGGGGGATAACTTGAGCGGAGACTTCGACGAAGTTTGATTACCCCACCCTAATGTAAAAATATAGAGATGAGGGTAACTTTGTCGGCGTCGGAGACGAGGGTTGTCTCCTCTGATCTGTTGAATACCCTCCTTATCATAATTATAATGACACATTCTCAACCATCATTGCCACCGCCTCCCCTCCCCCCAGGCAAAGGCTCGCAATTCCCCTCTTTTTTCCGAGCGATTTTAACGAGTAGAGAAGGGTGGTCAGAATCCTGGCTCCGCTTGCGCCGATCGGATGCCCCAGAGCCACCGCCCCTCCCCTGACATTCACCTTTTCAGGGTCGAGACCCAATTTTCGGTTCACGGCGATCGAAGAGGCCGAAAACGCCTCGTTAATTTCAAAAAGGTCGATTTCGGCTATCCGGAAACCGGTGAGTTGCAGGAGCCGCTCGATGGCCAGGACGGGGGCCGTGGTAAACCAGACCGGCTCGGCCGCAGAGGTGGCATACCCGATGACCCTTGCCAGAGGGGTCAGCCCTTTTTTGCGCGCCGTCTCCCGTTCCATGATTACTACCGCCGAGGCGCCGTCGCTGATCGACGAAGCGTTGGCGGCGGTAATGCTCCCCTTTTCTTTAAAAGCAGGTTTCAGCGATTTCAGTTTTTCAAAATCGACTTTTTTCAGAGCTTCATCTTCCTGAACGATGGTTTCTTTTCCCTTTTGCGCCACCGTTACCGGAACGGTTTCCGGTTTAAAATCACCCCGTTCCGCAGATTTTATAGCCCGCTGATAGCTGGTAATCGCATACTGGTCTTGTTCTTCTCTCGAGATCTTAAAAATTTCGGCGCAGAGTTCCGCGGCGTTCCCCATGTGGAAATCGTTGTAAACATCCCAGAGGCCATCCTTGATCATGCTGTCGATCAGTTCCCCATGCCCCATCCGGTAACCCTGTCTCGCTTTGCTCAGAAGATAGGGGGCATTGCTCATGCTTTCCATTCCGCCGGCGGCCATGATCTTCGCATCCCCCGCTTTGATCGCCTGGGCGGCCAGCATCACCGCTTTTAACCCCGACCCGCAGACCTTATTGATGGTCACCGCTCCCACCGTTTGAGGGAGTCCGGCAAACAAGACCGCCTGCCTTGCGGGAGCCTGCCCCAATCCGGCAGAGAGAATATTTCCCATGATCGCCTCTTCGACCTCTTCGCCTGAAATCCCAGCCCGCTTCACCGCTTCGGCCAGGACAACCGCTCCGAGCCTGGTTGCCGGAAGAGAAGCGAGGCTTCCGTTAAATGTCCCCAACGGAGTTCGGACTGCGCTGACGATGACCGGTTCAAACATGATCTTACCCTTTCCCCCGGATCGCTGATACCGGTGATTTTAATTTTGATGATGCCCGCTTTTTATATTTTACCTCTATTTAAAATTTCTGTTCACTTATTTATATCGGGGGGCCTTCGTAAAACTCACTCAATGCCCCCCGTGCCCCCGCGTGAAGCGCCGGCAAAGCCGGTCGCTTCTCCTTTTTTAGGCGATTTCAACTTTCGACGATTTGTTTGACTCTTCTTTTTAATTATGCTAAAAATTCGGAATGAATTTCCCTTTACCTCTTCCTGTATTCATAAATCCTGGCGTCCACGCTATTTAAACTCCCCACTCTGGAGTTGTTCCCATGCAGAAACAGACTGTTTTTCTTTTTCACGAAGATCCTGAACTTTCTTCGCTATTTGAATCGGCCTTTCATAAATCAAACCTCCCCCTGGAAACTTCCAGTTATAAAAATCATGCCCCTAATTCCGCCGCTCATTCGGGGAGCCGGGTCCTTCTGTTTGAAGCGGGAAAAGAAGACGGGCATGAACCGCTCCTCGGCCAGACGCTGAAGTCCGATTTAAAAAAGACGATGATCATTATCGGTCCCGCAAAGTTTTTGAAAAAATCGGTGCATCATATCGAAGGGCTCTCTCAAACGCTGATCCATGAGGGGCACGATGACGGAAAAGGCCATGCCAAAGAAATTTATATAGAAGATTTTCTGGAGTCAAGATTAAAAGCCCTGATTAAAAAAGGGCCTACGGCAAAAAAAAGCCGCCTCTACGACACCCTTTTAAAAGAATTCGAACGTCCTTTAATTACTCTGGCCTTAAAAGAAACTAACGGAAATCAGATTCAGGCCGCCGAAATTCTCGGTTTAAACCGAAATACCCTCCGCAAAAAGATACAGGAACTTAAAATCTCCGTGAAATCAATTAAAACCCCTCCCGAACCCTGATTTGCATCTTTCTGGCAGCAGATCCCCCTTCGTAACCCTTCAGTAAACAGAGGACATTTATGCGAAAGTGCCTGGTGTGCCCTGAAAGGAGACTCTTCGAAGTTTGGTTACCCTTCAGTACCGTAATTATAATAAGTGGTAAACTTCGGAGCTGTCGGAGAGAAGGGCATTCCAGGCACTTGAGAACCATTGCCTGAATGATTACCCCCTTCTGAAACTGTTCTTGACTTTTTAAGTTGAATTTTATAAAGTATTTCAAGCTCTTATGAGACTCTCAGAGCTTTTTTTGTTTTTAAGGGGCTTTGTAAGTACAGGCGCGTAGCTCAGGGGTAGAGCGCTACCTTGACACGGTAGAGGTCGGCGGTTCGAAACCGCCCGTGCCTACTATTTGACCTTAATTTATTTTAGGGAAGACGGGCATCATAATATGAAGGCTTATGGTGCTCTTTTATTTTTTTAAGACGAAACGATTTTAAATCATTTTATGGCCGATACCATTCAAATTACTGTCAATCATCAACTCAAAGTAGAGTTTTCAAAGGGGATCTCTTTTTTGGAAGTTCTCGAAAAATTGCCGGAGCCTTATCGGCATGGCATCGGAGTCAAAGTTGCCGGGGAGCCTAAAGACCTGAGAGAGCCTGTCCGGGAAGATACTGAAATCGATCTCCTGACGTTTGATTCGAGAGAAGGCCAGGATATTTTTCATCATTCCACGGCCCATCTGATGGCCCAGGCAGTAAAGGATCTTTTTCCAACCGCAAAAGTCGCCATCGGCCCCCCCATCGACGACGGTTTTTACTACGACTTTGAGTATGAACGCCCTTTTACTCCGGAAGACCTGGTTAAAATTGAAAACCGGATGAAGACCCTGGCAAAATCGGACCAATCGTATATCCGCGAAGAGGTCTCAAGGGAAAAAGCGCTGGGGCTTTTTAAAGAGATGGACGAAGACTACAAGATAGATGTCATCGAAAGGCTCGACCCTTCCGCTCCGATTACCCTTTATCACCAGGGGCCTTTTACCGATCTTTGCAGAGGGCCTCATCTCCCTTCCACAGGAAGGATCCCGGCTTTTAAACTGTTGCATACCGCGGGCGCTTACTGGAGAGGGGATGAAAAAAATAAAATGCTCCAGCGGATTTATGGCACCTCCTTCCCTTCGCAGGAAGCGCTCGACCAGTATATGGTCCGGCTCGAAGAAATTAAAAAAAGGGACCACCGCAAACTCGGCCGCGAACTCGATCTCTTCAGCACCCACGATGATATCGGCCCCGGCCTGATCCTCTGGCACCCCAGAGGGGCGATGATCAGAAAGATCATCGAGGATTTCTGGCGCGAACAGCATTTAAAAGATGGGTACGAACTGGTCAGCACCCCCCATATCGCACGGCTAGACCTCTGGAAAAAAAGCGGCCATCTGGAATTTTATAAAGAAAATATGTTTTCGCCGATGGAAGTCGAAGGGGGAGAATTTGAATTAAAACCGATGAATTGCCCTTTCCATATTTTAATTTTTAAATCCCGGATCCGGAGTTACCGGGATCTTCCGGTCCGTTTTGCTGAACTGGGGACGGTCTATCGGTTTGAACGGTCGGGGGTTCTCCATGGCCTCTTAAGGGTCAGGGGTTTTACCCAGGACGACGCGCATCTCTTCTGCCGGATCGATCAAATCGAAGAAGAGATTTTAAAAGTCATCCAGTTTACCCTTTTTGTTTTAAAAACATTCGGCTTTCATGAATATGAAATTTATCTGTCGACCCGGCCGGGCCAGTTTGTCGGAACCCTTGAAAACTGGGAAAAAGCGACTCATGCGCTGGAAAAATCGCTGAAGAGTTCGAATCTCCCCTATCAGATTGACGAAGGGGGAGGGGCTTTTTACGGCCCCAAGATCGATTTGAAAATTAAAGATGTCCTGGGACGCTCCTGGCAATGCTCGACCATTCAGGTTGATTTTGCCCTCCCGGAGCGCTTTGACATTTCATACCGGGGGACCGACGGAAAAGAGCATCAACCGATTATGATCCACCGGGCGTTAATGGGCTCGATTGAACGGTTTTTCGGGGTCTTGATCGAGCATTATGCCGGCGCTTTCCCGACCTGGCTCGCCCCGGTTCAAACGGTGATTATTCCGATTACCGATAAACAGCATGCTTACGCCAAAAAATTGCAGGACGAATTGAAGAGCAGAGATCTCCGGGTCGATATCGATTTTAGAAATGAAAAGCTGGGTCAAAAAATCAGGGAAGCCCAGGTTCAAAAAACCCCTTACATGCTCATTCTCGGCGAAAAAGAAGAACTGGCCGGCCAGATTTCGATCCGGAAAAGAAGCGGCGAAGAGCTAAAAGGAAAAACGCTTTCGGATTTTATCGATTTAATCGGCCTGGACCTGAATCAGGACATGCAAGTTAAGTAGAAATTTAGAGATGATTTTCGTTATACTGTCAACACCAACCCTTTAAAGAAAGGAAAAACCTATAGCTACTGCAAAATTGAACGTCAACCGGGCCATCAGAGCAAGAGAGGTCCGGGTCATCGATGCAACAGGCGCCCAGCTGGGGGTTCTCCCAACGATAGAGGGCCTGAAAAAAGCGGAAGAAGCCGGATTAGACCTGGTGGAAATTGCGCCGACTTCCAACCCTCCTGTCTGCAGGATCATGGATTATGGCAAATATAAGTATGAGCTGAGCAAGAAGCTCCATTCCGCGAAAGTTCATTCAAAAACGGCCCAGCTTAAAGAAATTAAATTGCGCCCTTATACCGACACCCATGATTTAGAAATTAAAATCAGGCATTCAGAGGGTTTCCTGTCTGCCGGGAACAAAGTAAAGGTCTCCTTGATGTTTCGAGGGAGAGAAAACGCCAACCAGTCGATCGGGCGGGCGCTGATGGCGCAATTTATGGAAAAAATCGCCGTCCATGGGACCATTGAGCAGATTCCCAGATTGGAAGGGAATACGCTGGTGATGATTGTGGTTCCGAAATCAGACAAAGGGGTAAAGGGACAGAAACCCCCGAAACCAAAGACGCCGAAAACCCAGGGAGCAAAACCAGAAGCGTCAAAACCAGAGGCGGTCATACCGCCTGAAACTCGCAAAGAGCCGGAAGCCCCGAAAGGGCCTGAAGCTCCGACAGAGACAACAACAGAGACAATAAAGGAGAATTAAAAGTGCCGAAATTAAAAACCCATAAGGGGACGGCCAAACGGGTTAAAATAACCGGAAACGGCAAAGTCATGGTCAGAAAAGCCGGAGAACGTCATTTATTAACCGACAAGTCCCCTAAACGTAAAAGAAGCATCAAATTAGAAGGCTCTCTCATCCCGGCTGAAGCGGTCATGATTAAAAGACTGCTTCCTTACGGCGGCGGAGTTTAATAACACGAAAGGAGAAACAGAACCATGCCTCGCGCAAAAGGCGGAACTAAAACAAAAAACCGCCATAAAAAAAGATTAAAACTGGCGAAAGGTTATTACGGCGCCAAAAGCAAGCTGTTTAGAAGCGCCACGGAACAGGTAGACAAAGGTCTTCAATATGCCTACCGCGACCGGAAAGCCAAAAAAAGAGATTTCAGAAGATTGTGGATTGCAAGAATCAACGCGGCGGCCGGACTCGCGGGGATTTCATACAGCCGGTTCATCAACGCTTTAAAGATTGTGGAACTCGCGAAGCAGACCCTCGCCGCGGCCGCTTAAGCGGATGCGGCTAGTGCTTGATTGCCCTAATACACGTTCCGTCATTCCCGCATGATTTTATCGGGAATCCATTGATTTTGCTAGATACCCGCTTTCGCGGGTATGACAATTTACTTGCGCTAACTTTTGCAACTAAGTACTAGATCGGCCGGCAGTTTTTTAAACTGCCGGCTTTTTATTTTTTCCTCAAGCAATAAAAGAATACCGGTTTTACTCGATGATTTTGTAGCTTGCTTTGACTTCCGATTTCGGGAGGGCGTCAAAATGCCACCACTCGATCGGCAATTGAATAAACCCCGCTTCCTCCATCGCTTTTCTCAGAAGATGCCGGTTCTGAATCTGCGCTTCGGATAATTTTCCTTCTTTAAGAAATTGATCTTCAAGCCGGGGTTGCGACATCGGAGTGAACTCATCAAATAAAGTCCCCATATCAAGTTCTTTCCCCGACGCATCATATAACGAAAGATCGACGGCAAAACCGAAATTATGCATAGAACCCCCCTGGGGATTGGCGACATAGTGTTCTTTTGATGTCCCTTTGACATGATTCCAGAGAATCTGCTGTGCCGAACGGGGCCTGAGCGCGTCGTATATCACCATCTGGCGCCCCGGACGGAGCGTTTGCAGGATCGCGGCGGCTTTTGCCAGCTTTTCCGCCGCAATGCGATGTAAATAGGCCTTCTTGAAATCTCCATAGAGATTTTGGCCGGTAAAATTGTTTAAAGAAGCATACCGGAGATCAATCGCCATTTCCTTCGAGGGGAGAATCTCCACAAATTCCCTGGATAATGAAAGAACTTCCATTTGCCTGCCTCAGCTTTTTGTCCAATGATTGACCCGCTCCATCACTTTGACCGGCGGAACAACCCCTTCTTTTCCGACAATCACCCCTGACGACGTTCCCTCCGCCACAATTCTATCCCCCACAATAAAAGTATGGGTCATATTAAGGTGGCTCCCCTCCTAAAACAAAAACGAATTTACTACTTGTAAAATTTGATTCAGCTGCTGATAGGTTCAACATGATTACGACAAGAGAAAACAAAAAATAGTGTCTGTCCCTATTATCTTATCCCGCTTATCCCGCTTAATCCACACTCTTTTTATTGTTTTATGAAACCCGGCAGATTTTAAAATCTGCCGGGTTTTTTCTCTTCCCTAAATTCGGGCGCATACCCCAGAGTCCCGACCACACCGCTGGAGCCAAAGGTACGGCAGGCGATGTCGCATTCACTTGAAGCGGTTAGCCCAGATGTTATTGAGCGTGCCGTCGTTCTGCCGCCACACGGAAAGCGCGTTGCCGTTAGGATCGACGACGATCTGAGGATCGTAGGCGGAACCCGCGTTGTTGGTCTCAATCAGTTCAGCTGTGCCCCAGGTTGTGTCGGCGGCAAGTCTGCGGTTTGACCAGATATTGTAGCGCGTGCCGTCGAACTGGTACCACACGGCAAACGCGTCGCCATTGGCGTTGACCGCAATTTTGGAAGCGCCGGCAGTGCCGGTGTTATTGTCGATTGGCACCGTCATGCCCCATACCGTGGCGGCGGGGTGCTGGATGGCATAGATGTGGCATGTCGTTGTCGTCGTCCCGACGCACCGGGACCACACGGCAGTTCCTTCGCCAGCGGCGCTGATGGCGATTTGGGGAGCTCCGGCAGAGCCGATGTCGATACGGGGATCGATGAGTTCGTCCGGCTGCCAGCCTGCACTGAAGCTTGTGCCCGCGATGTAGCGCTTGCTCCAGATCGAGTAGTTTGCGTTGACGCTGTCATACGTGTCCCACACCACGAATGCGTCGCCGCCGGCATTCATCGCGATCCGGGGATCGCGGCCGGACGTCACAAGGCTCGCGGGTGTGCCCCAGCCGGTACCGGCGGTGTAGCGGTTGGCCCAGATGGCGCCGTTTGACTTGGTCCACACGGCAATTACATTACCAGCGGCATCCATGGCTATCTGCGGAGGATTGTCAAAACCACCCGCGCCGCTATCTATCTGCACGTTCGTGCTCCAGCCCGTGCCGGCGATGTAAAGGTTGCCCCAGATGGAGTATCCCGAAAAATTGTCGCCTTGACGCCAGGCGACCATCGCATCGCCGTTGGCATTTATGGCGACCTGGGGAGCAAAAGCGATGCTCACACGGTTCTCGATTACTGTCGCCGTGCCCCAACCCGTGCCCGCGGTATAGCGGTTGGCCCAGATGCTGGTGATGTTGGTGTTCCCGGCGGCACCGGGGTCGTACTGTTCCCACACGGCAATCGCATTGCCGGTGACGTCCATAGCGATCTGCGCATACAGGGGAGGAAAGCCTGAGTCCAGGTAACCATTATTAATGATTGCGGCCGTACCCCAGCCCGTGCCGGCGACATAGCGGTTGGCCCAGACGACGTAACCGGAAAAAGTGGTAGCGGGGTCAGTGTAGTACTGCCGCCACACGGCAAATGCATTGCCGCTACCATCCATGGCGATTTGTGGCGCATAGGCATCGCGCACACCGCTCTCGATGCGCGCAGCGGTGCCCCAGGCTTTGGCGGTGCTGACACAGGCGACCGCCACATTGGTGACGTTGCCCGACACGTTGCCAGAGCCGCTCGTTACGGTACAGGTCTGCCCGGCGGGCTGGGTGAGGACGGTAACGCTGTATACGCTGCCGCTGGCGACAGGGGTGGCGAAGGTAAAGGCACCATTAATTGCAATGGTGAGGTTATCGCCGCCGTTGTCTTGCAGCACCACGGAACCAGTCAGCCCGGTGACCGTGCCGCCTACGGTATAGCTGGCGCTTCCGCCGCCGCCCGCAGGCGCGCTTCCGCCGCCTCCGCTACACGCGGCCAACAATAAGACCATCAGAAACAGCATGCCAGGTATGATTTTGATAAGACTTCTAGTGTTGTTAGAATTCATTTTAGTTTCCTCACTTCCTATTTTTAGCTCATGCCTGTTGTCGCGTGCTTGCGTCGGACTACTGCCACGTGCCGGTGGTGATGACGGAGTATGGATATCTGCCCGTTGCAACCGTCGCCGGGGTCATCGCCGTCAACGCGCCGCCCACACCAATGGTGTATTGCGAGACGCTGTTGCCGGCCACGTTCGCCACATAGGCGTACTTGCCGGTGGGATCGACCGTGACTGAGACTGGGTTCGCGCCCGCCGCAACCGTCGCCGCGGCCATCGGCGTCAATGCGCCGCCCGCGCCGATCGTGTATTGCGAGACGGTGCCGCTTTGGCCCTCGTTAGCCACATAGGCGTACTGGCCCGAGGGATCGACGGTGACGGAGTATGGATTCGTGCCTGCCACAACCGTTCCCGTCCCGATAGGTGTCAACGCGCCATTGGCGCCTATGCTGTATTGCGAGACGGTGCCGCCCGTAAGGTTCGCCACATAGGCGTACTGGCCCGA
>JACQBY010000135.1 GCA_016201875.1 Nitrospirota bacterium | reverse complement strand
TTTACAAATATGCCCATTTATCCGTCATTCCGGCATGCTTTAAGCCGGAATCCAGTGACTTTGCCTCCGTATTTTCCTGAAAACACCTGGATTCCCGATAGAGGCATTCGGGAATGACGATAAAGCGCCGCTGTAGTGATAAGCAGTTGATTTTTTAAACGTTTCACAGGCTACTATTTAGGCAATCTGCTGAGGAAGGCAGAAACAGAGGAGACAAAAAAAGATAAACGGTTTTGTAAACAACTTGTCCACAGCAACCTGTGGATGGAAGAACGACCGGATCGGACAAAGTAATTTTGATTGACATCATAGGGCTCCTTTGAGTAATAATTAGCGGTTAAAATAATTAAAAGATTTATTATAAATGACCCGCGCCCCCTTGAAAAATAAAGGAGAAATCAGACATCTCCTTCAATTCATCTCTCCTTATTATAAAATAATCTCTTTTGCTGCCTTTCTCCTTGCCCTGGTCGCGGGAATTAACCTGGCGATTCTATGGAACGTCCGGATTCTGGTCGATAAAGTCATGGTTCACCGTGATTTATCGGCGACGGCCTCGATTGTCCGGGGACTCCTCGCTCTCTTTTTTGTTCAAACCCTGATTTCTATGTTTCAAAGCTACACCATGTCGTGGGTCGGTCAGAAACTGGTAAACGATTTTAAAATCAAGCTTTTTCATCATTTACAAAGCCTTTCTCTCGGTTTTTTTGCAAAAAGGAGAACCGGAGAGGTTATCTCAAGGCTTACCAACGATGTGACCGTTATCCAGAAAATTGCGACGAATATTCCGACCGACCTTGTGAAACAACTGGTGACGCTTGTGGGGGGAGTTGGAATCTTGTTTTATATGAACTGGCGTCTTTGTTTGATTATTCTCGCCCTTGTCCCTTTTCTGGTCATTGTGGGGAGAGGGTTTGGAAAACGGTTGAAAAAACTTTCCGCTCAAATACAGGATGATCTGGCCGAGAACAGCACTTTGCTGGAGGAGGTGATTTCAGGTATCCGGATCGTTAAATCGTTCGTGAGGGAAGAAGATGAGGGAAAGCGGTTCACGAATCAGATCAACGGGATTTTTGATATTTCCATGAAGCGGTCGGGCGTCCTGGCGCTCTTTGTTCCGGTGATTACCTTTTTAACATTATCGGCGGCGGTTTTAGTCCTCTGGTACGGGAGCTCGGAAGTCATCCATGGGAAAATGACCCCGGGAGATTTAATTGCTTTTGTCCTTTACGGGGGGATTTTAATGCTCCCTTTTTCCTCCTTTGCAAGGATATTTTCGCAAATCAAGGAGATTCAGGGAGCGACGGAACGGGTTTTTGAAATCCTGGAGATCAAGCCTCAGGTGACCGATTGTCAGGATGCCGCTCCCATGGGGATCATTCATGGCGGCGTGACGTTCAAACAGGTCAGCTTCTGGTATGAACCGGGAAGAGAAATTTTAAAAGAGGTCAGCTTTAAAGCCAATCGCGGACAAATCGTTGCCCTGGTTGGACCAAGCGGCGCGGGGAAAACCACTCTCGTCAACCTCCTGCACCGTTTTTATGACCCTGTTTCCGGGACGATTGAGATTGACGGGAAAGATATCCGTACGGTCAGATTGAAAGATCTCTATTCACAGATAGGCCTTGTTCCTCAGGAGACCTTTTTATTCGGGGGAACGATACGGGAAAATATCCTTTATGGAAAACTGAATGCCGCGGAAGGAGAGATGATCGAAGCGGCAAAGGGGGCCCATGTCGACGAATTTGTCAGGCAATTTCCCCTGAAATATGAGACGATAGTCGGTGAAAAAGGGGTCAACCTTTCGGGAGGACAACGGCAGAGGATTGCCATTGCCCGGGCTATTTTAAAAAATCCCCGGATTTTAATCCTCGACGAAGCCACCTCTTCTCTCGATACCGAATCAGAAACCCTGATTCAGGATGCGCTTGACCATTTTATGGCCGACCGGACGACCTTTGTGATTGCCCACCGGCTATCGACGATCCGCTCTGCCGATCTGATTCTGGTGATGGACAAAGGTCAGATCATTGAGTCGGGAAGCCATGAGGACCTGATGAAAAGGGAAGGGCTTTATTATCGCCTTTATACCATTAAACTTGCCGGTGCGGATATTGAGATCAAAGAGTAGCTTGAAGAGAGAAATCGTCCAATGAATGGCAAAGTCGTTGTTGTGGGAGGCGGGGTATCCGGATTGTCTGCCGCTTATGCCTTAAAAAATGAGGGGGTGGATGTTTCCCTGCTCGAAAAGGAATTGACTGCCGGCGGATTGATCAGAAGCGAGAAAAAAGAGGGGTATTTAATTGAGCGGGGGCCGAACTCCCTGATCAATATCAATTCGAGGTTAGATGATTTTTGCCGCGAACTTGGACTCGATCACGACAAGCTTTTTCAATCTTCCGCATCCCAATCCCGCTATATTCTCAAAAACGGGAAAATGGTCCGCCTTCCCCGCACGCCTAAAGAACTTCTTTTTACGCCGCTCCTTAGTTTAAAAGGGAAGATCAGAGCCGGTCTTGAACCGTTCATATCGCCTCTATCGTTTAAAAAAAACGAAAGCGTCTCGGAGTTTGTCAGCAGACGGTTTGGCGCCGAATTTTTACATTATGTGGTTGACCCTCTGATAGAGGGAATTTATGCGGGAAATCCCGATACCCTTTCGATGGAGGCGACCTTTTCGAGGCTTTGCCTGCTGGAGGAGCGGTACGGAAGCGTTCTGAAAGGTTTCATAAAAAAAAGGAAAGAAGAAAAACGGGAGAAACGGATCGATCTTTTTTCGTTTAAAAACGGGATGGGGAGTCTGACGCACAGGCTCGCCGAGGTCCTGGGAGAGCGCTTTCAACCTGGAACAACCCTCACGGCTCTTTCAAAAAAAATGTCTCCCTGTCCGGGGTTTATCCTGACGACCGCTCAAAACGAAACGATCCGGGAGGTCGAAGCCGAATCGGTTATTCTTGCGGCCCCGGCTTATGAAACGGCAAAACTGGTTTCCAGTCTTTCCCCTTTTCTATCCCGCGCGCTTGACTCGATCCGCTATGCGCCGGTGGTGATTGTTAATTTCGGATTTTCAGAATCAGACCTTGCCCGGCCCTTCGATGGGTCTGGCTGTTTAATACCCAAAAAAGAGAACTTTCAACTTCTTGGCTTTCGGGTCAACTCCAACCTTTATCCCGGCCGGGCGCCCGAAGGAAAAATCATTTTAACCTGTTTCATGGGAGGGATGAGGAATCAGGAGGTCATGCAAAAAAAAGATGAAGACATCATCGGGATCGCCCAAAAAGAAGCCGGCATCCTTCTCGGAGGCACATTTAACCCTCAGATGGTTTCTTTAATAAGGCATTTCAGGGCAATTCCGCAATATGATTTGAACCATCTTTTAAAAATAGAGACGATTGAAAAGGAGTTGAGTCAGCTTCCGGGACTTTATCTTACGGGGAATTATTTAAAAGGAGTGTCGGTATGGGACTGTCTTTCCCAGGGTCTTGATATGGGTAAAGCTATTTCTGAAAAAATGAAAGCGACCCGGTCAAATAAATCTTGACATCCCTTCAGGTTTGCTATATATTCCCACCCTGTTTTTATTTACAGAATGTGGTTCAAGAATCCCGCTGATTGAGGACGTTAAAAAAACAACTCAAGGTTATTAAAACAATGAAGGAATAGAATATTCCTTAAAAATTTCTGAAAGGAGATTGTATGCAGTGTTTTGGAAAAGGATGGGTCATGGCAACGGTATTATCCGCAATGATCGCATTGCCGGCATTCGGATATGAAGAGGCTCCCGTAGCTAACGGAGGTTCTGTCAACGGTAAAATTTCTTTTAAAGGCGCCGTTCCGGCACCCAAGGAATTTGACCTTGGAAAATTTCCCCAGGCGAAGTTCTGCGGAACGGTTGACAGCGATGGAAAAGGAAAGCGCCTCCTCCATGATGTCAATGTAAAAGACGGCGCATTGGCTGATGTCGTTGTGGCCATTGAACATATTGAAAAAGGAAAACCTTTTAAATTTGACGGTACGGATACAACCTCGGATGTTTGCCGGTTTTTGGTTCAGGGAGGACCTTCCAAATTTGTCGGTGTGGCTATGAAAAAAGCGGAATTTCGTGTCAAGAACCTTGATGCCGATCCGACGGATCCCAAAACGGCAACAGGCGTTCTCCACAATCCTCACTTATATGAAGAATCGGGATCTGCCAGTTCAACCATTTTCAACCTCCCTCTTCCGGACAAAGGCCAGGAAATCAAGAAGCCGACGATTCTCCGGAAAAAGGACAGTGTTCTCCATTTGCAATGCGATCAGCATAACTATATGAATTCCTATTATTATCCGGTTGAAAATCCCTATTATGCCATTGTCGGCGCAGACGGGACATTTTCAATCGATGGAATTCCTCCGGGAGATTATGAAATTCATGCCTGGCACCCGGTTTTAGGGATACAGGAAGCCAAGATCAATATTACGGCGGGCGGAAAAGCAACAGCGAGTTTTGCCTTTGCCGCAAAGTAAGTTCAATTAAAAAATGAGAAAACAGGCTGAGACTGAAAAGTCTCGGCCTGTTTTTTTTAAAAGAGGTTCAGCCGGACGATGAAAAAAGATGCCTTATATTATGGAATTATCTCTGCCGGAATTGCTTTTGTATTAATGATCGCCGCGTTTGTCTGGTACGGGGTGTCCGATTATCTTGGAAAAAATAAATTTCAGGCTGTTAAAAAAGAAGAGACCGCGGAGGTTTCAAATCCCGGGAGCTTCTCGGATTTTAAAATCATCAAGGGGAATGATGAGGCTCCGATGGTGTTGATCCCTGAAGGGACCTTTGTCATGGGAAGCCCTCCTGTTGAGGGAGATTCTGATGAAAATCCCCAGAGGACCCTTTATTTAACGGGGTACTATATCGACCTTTACGAAGTGACCCATGGGAAATATCAAGTCTATTTGAAAGGGATTAGTTCAAAGGCCAAACCGGTGATTCCGGTTTTTATGGACGACCCCTCGTTACTGACAAAAGACGATCTTCCCGTTAACGGCGTTTCGTGGGACAATGCCAGAAATTATTGTCAATGGGCCGGAAAGAGACTGCCGACCGAGGCGGAGTGGGAAAAAGGGGCGCGGGGAGAACGGGCTTTTAAGTGGGCATGGGGAAATTTATGGACCGATCAGGCCGCAAATCTCCAGGGCGGGGAGGATGGGTTTAAATACACGGCCCCGCCTGGGAAGTTTGAAAGGGGGAGAAGTCCTTATGGTCTTTATGATATGACAGGGAATGTCGCTGAATGGGTGGCCGACTGGTATGATGAAAAATATTACCTCTCCGGCCCTTTCAAAGATCCTAAAGGCCCCCAAACCGGAAAGTTCAGGGTGGTCAGGGGCGGGAGCTGGGATGATGTGCCCTTGAACGCCAGAACGGCAAAAAGATTTCAGGCCGCTCCCCATCAGTCAAGCGCGGTCATCGGTTTCAGATGCGCAAAAGACATATAGATCCAGCGAGCAAAGAGGAGCCTCCGAGCTGGCTTTGGAAGCGCTTTCACAGCGGACAGATGCTTTTAATCAAAGGGCGACCTGAGCCCCTATTAAGATCCAGCGAGCAAAGCGAGCGAGAGGGGGAAGCTTCATCCGGCTCTGCCGGTGAAGGGGGCGACCTGAGCCCCTATTATAGAAGGTCGAAGTAATAAAGGACCATAAAAACCGCAATCACAATATTAACCACCATTCCCAATAAGACAATGTAATCAAAGATTGCTTTGTTTCTTGCTTTTTTATCTTTAACTTCAAGTTCTTCCATAGACCATCCTGATGAGGATAAAAATAATTTTGAAGAATGACACTGTTTTATTTAAGAGTCAAGTTGTATCTTGTTTTTTTTACGCTTCCTTCCTTGACCTTTTACGAGAACTTCAACTATAATATTTTTTTCTTAAAAAGGAAATAGTTATGGAGTATTATTCACGGATGGGTCATTATTTACTTTATCCTCTGGCTGTTCTTGCCATGACGTTTTTCTTTTTTTATATCGGTTTTAAGACAGGAAAAAAAATAGAGAAGACCCGGATTTCATCATTTAATAAGGATTAAACAGAAGATCGATGAGTTTCAAGGCTAAATTTTATCTAAGTTTTTTTATGATCATATCTATTGCCGTTGTGGTCATTGATCAGCTGCTGGGCAAACTCTATGTCCGCTACATGATTTTGTTTACCTCGACTTTTTTTCTGATCGGCATGCAATATGGTCAAAGGTCGGAACGGAGGTGGATGGATCAGATGTCTCAACAGAAAAGAAAATCCGGAGCGGATGAAAAAACCGGATAAGAGCAACACTGAGGGTCTCGTAAAAAGTCGTCATTCCCGCGAAAGCGGGAATCCAGAGGGAGCGTAACTATATGAAAAAACTAGATTCCCGTTTACACGGGAATGACAGAAATGTGTTTTTTCAGACTTCTTACATGCATCAATACTAAAATCGGAGAGTCCAGATGAAACATGTTTTATACGTGTTTTATGTCATATTTTATGCGTCGGCGGTCTTTTTAGCGGGGTTGTTTGCCGGTCAGCTGGTTGAAAGAAGAAATGCCCAAAAAGGAGCAGGCGCTTCTCGAAAAAAATCAGAACCGTTGAAGTAAGGGTTCTGCCTTGAGCAAACACCTTTTCTTCATCTATTTGTTTATAATGGCGGTCTTTGTCGTGATTATTCAGCTGGCCGTTTACCATGGTAAAAAACCGGCGCCGCAGAGCTCCAATACACGGGAGAAACAGTTCACCCTCCTCGCTGACAAGGTAAAAAAAACAAAAGAAGAGTTTGCCAGGGCAGAAGCCAATATCGCCTCTGTCAGGATAAACGAGGAATTTGAAACCATGGTCGATATTCCTGCCGGATATTTCACTCTTGGCGATGATTCTTCAGGAGATTTTTCCGCCAGCCCTGCCCGTAAAATTTTTCTCAATGCCTATTCGATTGATAAATACGAGGTGACTTTTGCGCAATTCTATCAATTTGTATCTGCCACGGGCCATCGCAAACCGCGTTTGGCCGGATACCTTGCGGTCGGTTCCGAAGGACTGCCTCTTCTGATGAATCCGTTCAATCCCGTCGTCGGGGTTTCGTGGGGAGATGCCGATGCGTATTGTTCCTGGAAAAAAAAGCGGCTTCCTTCCGAGGCCGAATGGGAAAAAGCGGCAAAAGGGGGAGACCCGCGGAGATGGCCCTGGGGGAATGAAGAAAATCCGATGAATGCCAATTTTGCGGGTGATCAAGATGGCTATTTCTATACCGCTCCGGCGGGGAGTCTTAAAAACGATAAGAGTCCGTTCGGCGTCTATGATATGGCGGGGAACGCCATGGAATGGGTCAATGACTGGTATCAGGAAAATGCGTATCAGACCCTGTCGACCATGAATCCCTCAGGCCCTTCGACCGGTCAAATTAAAGTCATCCGGGGAGGTTCCTGGAACGATTCGATCCATCGGGGAGAGGTGATTACCCGCTTTAAAATGACGCCTGAATACCGGGACGTCACAATTGGATTTAGATGTGCAAAAGTGCTTGACAATTAAAAATGAGTGTAGTAAATTGCCCACCCATAAAGCTTATTTATGAAGATTTTTTATTAAAAATTTACCCTATACGAGGGGAATATGCCAAAAAATGCCGGTCCGATTTTATATACTGTCGTGGGAGTAATTTCCATCTTGTTTATTTTCTGGTTTGGGACTTTATAAAACCTCAGGTTGATCATCGTTAATAAGGCTTGATGGCCTTGTTCTGGATTTTAAATATACGGGGGATTTTTTATGAATAATGTATTTGTGGGGGTTGCTGTCGCTATTGGAGTCTGGTTTGTTTACTTCCAGACGGTAGATTGGTTTCTTATGGGCATTCAGGGCTTAAAATATTTTGAATACATTCGAAGTGTTTTTTAACAGATCGGATAAAAACAAATTTGAGGTCGTGTATATATAAAGGTATTAGGACGATTAAGAACAT
>JACQBY010000134.1 GCA_016201875.1 Nitrospirota bacterium | reverse complement strand
GGTATTACCTCCACACCGAAGGGATTCTGGTTCCCCTGGCGATGTTGACCAGTTCCGTCGGAGCGATCACCCTTTTACCCGCTTTAATTGTATGGCTCCGCCCAAAATTTATCTTCGGTCCGATGGGAAGACCACAAGTGTGAACTACTTTTTTGTCATCATCGGGAGTCTGATTGCAGTCACCACGTTCAATCAGCCGGCCTTCGGACAGTTTGCCCCCCTGCCATCGCCTGAATACCCCTTGTTGCCCGGTTTTTCGTCGACGCCGGTCGAAGAGTCCACCGGTCCTGGGATCGGCCTGCCCGATTTTTCCCTTTCCGCCGCAGATTCAGGAACCGCCTCTCCCGAATTTTCGACGACATCGTCCGAGAAGACAACCCTCCCGCTTCTTGAAGCGTTTCCTCTCAAACCGCTCGATTGGGAAAACTGGAGCGTCGGGCTTCTGATCGGGATTTATCATCCATCCCTCAATACATTAAATCATATTCTTGCCGATAACCGGATAGGAATCTTACAGGACCCCAATTTTCTCCTCCCGGGGAACCCCGATTTTAACGTTACCCAGAGAAATATCGCGGCCCCGGATATTTTCGGGCTGGGTGAATATGGATTCGAATTGCATTTAGATTTAAATCCCAAATATTCGTTTACCCTGGCGTTTTCTTCCTGGGCGGGGGAATCCAGGGCCGAAGATTCGGCGAGCATCTTCACCCGGTCGAATCAGCCGTCCAGTATCGTCCCCAGAGATGCCAGGTATAACGTGCTGATTAACCAGCTCTGGTCGGGCTTGCGGTATCATTTTTACAACGAGCCGGGCAAGAAAAAGTTTTATGTCAATCTGGGCCTGATCGGGGGGTCGGCTGCTTATTTGACCATGGACTCTTTAGAAAGGGTGATCACCAACAATAATCTTAGTTTTGACTCGGTGAGCGTGACTGAAGCATCGGGTTATGGGTTTACCACCCGGTTTGGAGCGGGAGGGGAATACTATTTTGCCAGATGGCTCTCGATAGGGGCCAATGTCAATTACGTGGTCGGTAAAATTGCCACCTTAAAAGTCTCCCGGTTTTTTGCCAGCGGGTTTGCCAATCCACCTCCGCCGCCTCCCGATTCGTCTCCTCCCGACCCGTCGATACCCATTCCAAAGCCGGTCAATACGCCTGTTCCGGGTGATACCATTACATACGCCCCGATGAAAACCGTCGGGGCGGCGGATTATGTGGGAGATCCCCAGGATCTTTCTATCGATCTGGATGGATTCGACATCACATTCTACATCCAATTCCACTTTTAAAATTGGCATTAAGGAGAAAAATAATACCGCTTTTTTGGGTAAATCTTTTCCTCCTATTGTCCTTATTCATCTATTTTTCTTTTTCGGCGCAAACTAAAAAGGATTTATTCATTTTTTAGAAAAAAATTACTAAATATTTCAATGACTTTGGAGTATATTTTTTTTATTAAGGTTTAAAATAAACTGGTTTATGAATTGCATATACTTTATCATCAAATAATAAACTAGGGTCTTAAGATTTTAAATATTTCTTGACAAATGGATGGGGATTTGATTAAACTTCTAAAAATTATTTTATAAAAGTATATATATATAATGGCGGTTTCGTAAGAAGTCGTCATTCCCGCGAAAGCGGGAATCTAGGGAGCAGATAACTACTGGAAAAAACTGGATTCCCGTTTACACGGGAATGACAGAAAACAGCTTTTTCAGACTTTTTACGAGACCATCAAGTATATATATACAGGTAATACCTTCTATCAGGGTAAACTGCCGGTGACGGCAGGGCGCAAAGCCGCGGGTCTTATATCAAACCGGGATCCTCTTTAAGAGTCGATTCCGGAAATTAAGAAAGCCGAGCTGCCGAGGTGACGTTCTAACACGATGTCATTTTGGCTGCCCGGCTTTTTTTGTTAAGAAATGTTTTTAAAAAATATTGAGAGTTTTTAAAAGGGAGAAAAGACAATGATTGCTAATTTAAATGGTTTTAAAAAGATCTCGGCAAAAATTCTTTTGTCGGTTCTGGCTCTTTTTCTGCCGGTGGCCGCCCAGGCGGGAACCTGGACATGGATAGGGCCGGATGGAGGGCATGTTCATCAGGCCGCGGTCTCTCCCCGGTTCTCCCAGGATAAGACTGTTTTTTTAGCCACCGACAATGAAGGGGTGCTGAAATCAACCGATGGCGGAAAAAACTGGTCAGCCGTAAATACGGGGCTGGATAGTTTGAGGGTCAATTCGGTAGCCGTAACTCCCGATTTTTCCTCCAATCAAACCGCTTATGTCGGAACGGCGCATGGGGTCTTTAAATCCGTCAACGGCGGGCGTTCCTGGAAAGAAATGAGTAATGGCATCACCGTGCGGAATATCGAGTCTCTCGTTATTTCCCCTTCCTTTTCATCTGATTCTACCCTTTTGGCGGGAACAAACGGGGGGGGGATTTTCAAGTCGACAGACGGCGGGAACACCTGGACCCTTATCAACAGTGGATTAACCAACCTTTATGTCAATGGCGTGACGATCTCTCCGGCGTATTCATCCGATGGGATTCTTTATGCCGCAACGAATGCGGGGGTGTTTAAGTCCCTCGACCGGGGCGCCACCTGGAAGGCCTTTAACACCGGCATTACGTCGCTCTCGGTGACTGCGATTGCTATTTCTCCCGGTTTTTCCACCGACCAAACCGTTTTTGTGGGCACGTTGATCGGCGGTGTGTTTAAAACCACAACCGGCGGAAACAGCACCACTACCTGGACAGCCGCGAGTACCGGCCTGGGTTCTCCCGCGGTGTCAACGTTATCGATTTCACCGAACTTTTCTACCGACAATACCCTCCTTGCGGGAACGAGTAACGGCGGTATTTTTAAATCAACGGATCGCGGCGCCACCTGGGTTTCCGCGGATGCCACTCTGGCCAATCATATTATATTATCTTTAAACCTTTCCTCGGATTTTTCGAATGACCAGACTTTTTTTGCGGGGACTGACGGTCATGGGGTTTACAAATCGGACGATGGCGGGAACAACTCTCATGATTCCAACGATGGGATGAGAAATCCTCATGTGAGCGCTCTGGGAGTTTCGCCGGATTTCAGCGCGGACAGCACCGTTTTCATCGGATTGAAAGAAAAGGGTATCTACAAGACGGTCAACGGAGGATCGACCTGGACGCAGTTAAATACGGGGCTGTCCGGTAAAAGTCCGGTGGCTCTGGCGGTCTCTCCCAATTATGCCGCGGATAGCACGATTTTTGCCGGTTACCACGGCAGGCCTGGTATCTACAAAAGCGTTGATGGCGGAAACAGCTGGTCCCAGGTCAATTCGGGTATCGCGAGCTTAAACGTTCAGACGTTGAAAATCTCTCCGAACTACAAAAACGACCGGACGCTTTTTGCCGGCATGCGAACCCTTGGCGGTGTTTATAAAACCACTGACGGAGGGGCTACCTGGATAGCTTCAGCCACCGGAATAACCAAACCGAATATCGATACATTTGCCATTTCTCCGAATTTTGCTTCAGATCAAACCCTTTTTGCCGGTACGGCCGAAGGGGGGGTTTTTAAATCGGTAAACGGGGGGTCAAGCTGGACGGCGGTCAATTCGGGTATAACCGATCTATCGATTTCGGAGCTGGTCATTTCGCCGAATTATTCGAGTGATTCTACCCTGTATGTCGGAACAGCCTCTGCCGGCGTGTTTAAGACGGTTAACGGAGGATCGACCTGGGTTTCTGCGCGAAACGGGCTTGGGAATAAATCAGTCACCTCTCTTTCGATCTCTCCCGCATACGCGGCCAAGCCGGCTCTTTTTGCGGGAACTTCGGGCAACGGCGTTTTTCAAACGCTTGACGGCGGGAACAACTGGATCCTGGTGAATAACGGATTGGGGAATTTAGATATAACCCGGCTGGGTGTTTCCCCGGGATACCCCTGCGACGGGACCCTTTTTGCCGGAACCGATGGCTCTTCCGGATGGAGATATTCCGATACCGAAGCCGTCGACGTCTGTTATCCCGCGCCCCCTCCACCTCAGCAGACCCCTATCATCAGAAGCATTTCTCCCACGTCAGGGAGTGTCAGCACAGAGATAACCATTACAGGGTCGTATTTTGGAGCGACCAGGGGCTCAAGCACGGTTCTGTTCAACGGAGCGCCGGCCGGCTCAATCGTGAGCTGGAGTGATGCCCAGATTTTAGCCACCGTTCCTACCGGAGCCACCACAGGTCCCTTGACGGTGACTGTGAATGGACTCACCAGCAACGGCGTGACCTTCACGGTGACGGCGCCTCCTCCTCCGGCAAGCCCGGTCATTAGCGACATTGCTCCTCTATCGGGGGTGATAGACACCCAGGTCACCATAACAGGGTCGAATTTTGGTTCGTCCAAAGGGACAAGTTCGGTTCTCTTTAACGGGACGCCCGCGGGCACCATTGTGAGCTGGAGCGGCTCGCAGATTGTGGCCGCCGTTCCTTCCGCGGCAACCACCGGCCCTCTGGTCGTGATTGTCAACGGGGTTTCGAGCAACGGGGTGACCTTTACGGTGACCCCTCCCTCTCCTCCTCCGGTGATCAGTCCGGTCATTAGCGCCATTTCCCCTTCTTCGGGAATTGTCACGACACCGGTGACCATTACGGGGTCTGATTTTGGAGCGACCCAGGGTTCAAGCGCCGTGTTGTTTAACGGGGCGCCGGCAGGATCGATTGTCAGCTGGAGCGACACGCAGATTGTGGCCACCGTTCCGTCCGGAGCAACCACCGGGCCGCTGACGGTGACGGTGAATGGACTTACCAGCAACGGCGTGACCTTCACGGTGACGGCGCCTCCTCCTGCGGCGAGCCCGGCGATTAGCGCGCTTTCTCCTGTGGCGGGTTATGTCAACACGCAGGTGACGATTACCGGGTCCTATTTCGGCTTCTCCCAGGGGACAAGCGCCGTTCTGTTCAACGGTCTGCCGGCCGATACCATTGTGAGCTGGAGCGATACGCAGATTATCGCCACCGTTCCGTCGGGAGCAACTACCGGGCAGGTGGTCGTTATGGTGAATGGCACTTCAAGCAACGGCGTGGTGTTTACCGTTTCTACCGTGACCGGTTCTGTGAGCCCTGTGATTACCGGCATTTCTCCCGCTTCGGCCTACTCCGGATTGCAGGTCACCATTACCGGTTATGGTTTTGGAGCCACTCAGGGTACCAGCACCGTGACCTTTGAAGGGGTGGTGGCAACGGTGGTGAGCTGGAGCGACACGCAGATTGTGGTGATTTATCCCACAATCGGCGCTTCCGGAGTTCCGGTTGTCACCGTCGGCGGCGTTTGGAGCACCTCGACCGCGCCGTTTACCGGGTATGCGCCATCCGACAGTCCCGATTTAACGGTCTACTCCCTGACAACCACCCTTGGCGGGGTTTATGCCTTTGCTGGAGACACCGAGCGAAATACCGGGATCCAGGCCGCTGTCCCCTTCAATGTCTCCTTTTATTTTTCGCCGACGCTTTTAGTCAACCCTTCCGTGGCCCATCTGATCGGAGTCCGGAAAGTAAATGGCCTGGCGGGCGGAGGCGCAACGAACGCGTTGGCCTCAAAATTCACGGTTCCTCCGACCATGCCGATCGGGAACTACTATCTCTGCGCTATTTCTGACTCGGACAATCAGGTTTCAGAGACGAGTGAAATCAATAACTCCAGATGCACCACGGCGCTCTATGCGGTCAATCCCTATGTGAAGTCCTACACGGTAACGGGAACTCTGGCGGGGATGACGATCAAGACCTCCGATTCCCAGCAAAACACAGGCAATCAGCCGGCGGGGCCGTTTATGGTTTCTCATTTTCTGGCGAAGACGACCACCCCCAATGCGTCAACCGATATGCTGATCGGGACGCGGAATATCGCAAGCCTGGCCGGCGGATTGGCTGTCAACTTGGCCTCCCTGACATTGGGGATTCCGCCGACGATGGCTATCGGGAACTACTATTTCTGCACCATGCCCGATCTGGCGCATGCGGTTGCCCAGTTGAGTTATGCCAGCAATTTCAAATGCACCACTACCACCTATGCCGTTACGCCTGATCTGAAGGGCTACGCGGTATCGGCAACCATTGCGGGGATGACCCTTAAAATATCCGATACCCAGCAAAACACCGGGACTCAGCCGGCGGGGGCCTTCAGGGTGGCCTATTACCTGGCGTTGACCACCACGGTCAATACGTCAACCGATTTTCTGATCGGAACAAGGGATCTTGCGGGCCTGGCCGGAGGGAGCGCCATCGATACGGCCAGCGCGACCCTGGCAATTCCGCCGACGATGCCGATCGGGAACTACTACTTCTGCGCCATTTCTGACTCCCTGAATCAGGTCGGGGAGCTGGCTGAAACGAATAATACCAAATGCACCGCGGCAAAAATTGCCATCTCTCCCGACCTGAAGACCTATTTAATATCGGGAACACTGTCCGGGATGAATATCGTCGTCGGCGATACCCAGCAAAACACCGGGGATCAGCCGGCGGGGGCCTTCAGGGTGGCCTATTACCTGACGTCGACCACCATCCCCAGCACGTTAAGCGATACGTTGATCGGAACAAGGGATCTTGCGGGCCTGGACGGCGGAAGCGCCACCAATTCGGCCACGTCGACATTGGCGATTCCCCCGGCGATGCCGATCGGAAGCTACTACCTCTGCGCCATTTCGGACTCCCTCAATCAGGTGGCGGAGCTGGTGGAGACGGGTAATTACAAATGCACCACGACAAAATACGCGGTTTCTCCCGACCTGAAGACCTATACCATAACGGACATTCTGTCCGGGACGAATATCATCGCCACAGATACCCAGCAAAACATCGGGACTCAACCGGCGGGAGCCTTTACGGTGACATTTTACCTCTCTCTCGATAAACTGGTTGGCACGGGAGATATATTGCTCGGGACCCGGTCAATATCGTCTCTGGCAGGAGGATCGGCATCGAATAGCGCTTCCACGACCTTTGCCATACCCTCAGGCACCCCCGCGGGGAGCTATTATCTGATCGGCGTCAGTGATTCAGGTAATACCGTTTTGGAGCTGGTTGAAACCAATAACACCCTCTCCACGACCGGGGTATTGGCTATACCCGCTATACCATAAAATTGTTCTTAAACGAATGAGATTATGTTATTTTATGGGATCAGAAGGAAACCCCCTTCTGATCCCATTTTTTTAGGAAAAAAGCCGTTTAATCCGGGTATAGGTCAACACTCAGGTAAAATAGGAAAAAATATTCCTCTAATTTGTGAAAAACTTTACTCATTGATTCCTATAATAAGTGTCATGGAATAGAGCCATAACAAAAAACCTGGGTTTAAGAAAGGGGATTAATAAAAAGTATTTATTTTTCAATGGGTTATGTTTTATTATCGATAAGTTCAAATAAGTTCATAAATGAAACATTCTGGCCCTTAACTTGCAAAATAAGTAGGAACAGTGAGAATAAAAGCCCTGAAGGGTATAAGCAGGTAAAAAGTTAAAGGTTAAAAGAAAAATGTTACACAATGATTGATGGTTTCGTGAAAAGTTGTCATTCCCGCGAAAGCGGGAATCTAGGGAGTACATAACTATTTGAAAAAACTGGATTCCCGTTTGCACGGGAATGACAGAAAACCGCTTTTTCAGACTTTGTACGAGACCATCATGATTAACTTTATAACGTTTTACTTTTCACATTTAACTTTAGTTACTAATCACCGATTACTTCCATGAAGGAGGTCACATCCATGAGTCAGCCGCTTCCGTTAGTCGATAGTTTCAATCGAACCGTTAATTATATGAGGGTCTCTGTGACCGACCGGTGTAACCTTCGCTGTACCTACTGTATGCCGGCGTACGGGGTAAACTGGATGCAGCAGGATACGATCTTGTCCTTTGACGAATTTTACCGGATTATTGAACGCGCCGTGGCCCGGGGATTAAAAAAGATCCGGATTACCGGCGGAGAGCCTTTAGTCAGAAGCGGAATTGTCGATTTTATCGCCAAAGTGGCCGCCTTGAAAGAACGCGGCTTAAAAGATCTTGCCATGACCACCAACGCGGTATTGTTAAAAACAATGGCAGGCCCCCTTTATAAAGCGGGCCTCCGGAGAATGAATATCAGTCTTGATTCCTTAAATCCAAAACGGTTTGAAGAAGTGACCCGGGGGAACTGCTTCCGCAAAGTATGGGAAGGGATCGAAGAGGCCGAGCGGGTCGGTTTCAGCCCGCTGAAAATCAACATGGTTCTTCAAAAAGGGTGTAATGACGACGAAGTGATCGATTTTGTAAAAATGACCCTGAACCGCGACATTCATGTCCGGTTTATTGAATATATGCCCTGCGGCGATTATGACGATTGGAAATCGAAATATATGCCGATGGACGACGTGATGAAAAGAATCGAGGCGGAATTCGGCAAGCTTGAAACCAACCTCGAAGACAAAGGTGGAAATGAGGGGACGTCCGGTCCGGCCTACAATTTCAAACTCCCCGGCGGTAAAGGGGTGGTCGGTTTTATTCATGCGATCAGCGAGCATTTCTGCGATACCTGTAATCGCGTCCGTTTAACCGCGGACGGTTCGCTCCGCCCCTGCCTTTTCTCGGATATCGAGGTCAATTTCAGGGAAGCGTTGCGGAGAAACTGTTCCGACGAAGAGCTTGACGACCTTTTTGACCAGTCGTTGCAGATTAAGCCCGAGGGGCACATGTTAGAGCAGTTTGCGGAAGAAAAGACATTAAAGTCCATGATCAGCATCGGCGGTTAGTGATGAGTTAAAGGGTCATTGTAAGGGGCATAATTTGCCCGTACAATAACCGGAGCAGGGGTAACCTGGTGGGGATTGCCCCTGCTCCTAAAGGGATTTTAAAATAAAAAAATGCGAGGATCAGGCTTTGCCTGGCCGAACATGGGGTTCGGGGGCATTGAGTGCAGTTTACGAAGGCCCCTGAATATAAAATGATAAAATTGCTAAAAACTAAAAAATTGCGAAGTGCAGACGAAGTGCGGAACGGGTTGTCCGCACGGGTTGTCTGCCAAGTTCTCTTTTCCGCCATTCTTCTTTCCATGAGCCTGGCTTTTTCTGCAGATGCGGCGGATACGGCAACGGTTTCAAGGACCAGCCAGATGCATCTACAGCAGGGACCGTCGAATCCGGCGGACCCGGGTCCGTGGGGAATGGACGGGGCGCAGATGTCCTCCAATACCGACCCTCATCCCGAAACAGTCCTTCCCCGGTCGATTACCGGAACGACGGTGGATACCCAGTTCGGAAGGGATCTCCCTTCCGGATTTAGCCAGATCGGCCTGTTGGATGCAACCACCACCTCAGGGATAGCCGGTTTTCAATCGGTGGTGACCCGGATGAATTCGACTGCGTCCGGAACAAGCAGGCTGAATCAATTGCAAACCCAGATTTATCAAAATCAGGCCGCGGCGGGTTATATTTTCGACAATAAATTCGGCGTCAACTCGATGACCGATGCGACAGGAAATTTAATCGGCCAGGCCGCGGGGAATTTTATTCAAACCCGGCAAGAGATTGTGCCGGGAGGGACGCAGACAACCACCTGCGCCGGCACCTATACCTGGGATCCGGATAATGGATTTACGTTAACCTCCGGAACGGCCCAGGGAACCGGTTCGCGATGTACTACGAAATGATTGTTGAAAGGTTGAAGAGTTGATGGGTTGAGAGGAAGTTGAAGAGTTGATGAGTCGAGGGGTTTAAACCTTTCAACTTTTCAACCGTTCAACGGGTTTAATCAGTTTCTTCGGGTGGCGATACACCCGGCGAAGACATTCAGCGCCGAATTGTCGGCTCTGAATGTCAGTAAGTAGAACCTAAGCATGGAGAGGGGGTGAAACAAAATGCGAATATTATCAATGAACAAAACAAACAAAACTAACAATGACCTAAAGGTCATGAAGGAGAAAAGTATGAAACTTAAATCGATACTTATGTTATCTATGGTCGCTATTCTGGCCATGGCCGGTGGCGCAATGGCGGCTACCACAACAACAACATCTGCAAGTCTTGACCTGGATGGAACATTATTCGGGAAAAGCGTTAATCTTGGACCGAATGTCACCTGTCCGGCTGGTCCGAACGTTGGTTTAATTAACACCTGTACCGTTAACGCCGGTACGTTTGCGGCTGATCAGGGTGCGGGCGGTTCCGGTACCGGATTCGGCCTTGGAAGCGTTCCTACACAGGTTAGCTACGCAGGTACTCAGTATACCGGCGGAGCTGATTCGACAACGGGTTACGCGTTAGACCAGCTCCTTTTCGGAATGTGCGGTGACAATGGTTGCTCCACATTTGTTCCTTCAGGCGCGGTCACTCTGCTTGACTCTCAGGGTGGTGCGACCATCCCTGTCGGTACCGACTTTTTCAATCAGGGGACTTTTACCACAGCGCTTGTCAGCGGCTTTGAAGAAGGTCCTTTAGATTTCGGAAACCGTTTGAGCCAGCAGATGAATCACACTGCTTCACCAGCGGATGCGGATTATATCGATCAGAGACTGGCGATGTTCGAATATGCGGATAACCTCAATCCCGCGGCTGGTTTCCAGGTCATGAATCAGGCAACCGTGGCAGGCGGTGGTTTGTCTATCGCTGTCGACTTGGGACTTGTTGATGCCACATGGACAGGCAACATCGATCCGTTCGGTGGACCGGATTACTTTAACACCGGTTCGGTTGCCCAGGCTGTGGGTGATAATCAAGCCGGTCAGCAATCAGCTGGTCTTGATATCGGTTCCTACGGTCAGCTGTTTAACAATAGCGTTTCGGTTACTGACGGGAATACTCCTCCTGTTGCGCCAGGACTCCCGGCCAGCAGCTATGATCCTGCGACACAGGCTTTAGTTCCATAAATCTGTGACAGGCTAGCAGGTCGTTGTCAGGACCTAAAAGGGAGAATTCGGGAACCATGCCCGGTTCTCCCTTTTTTTTGTTTGTTTTTTAAGGCAAATAGGATATTTTATTCAAGAACCTCTCAGGAGGAAACTTTATTATTTTCAGGAAATCGAACATTAAGATTTATTTTTCTCCTCCGGTCTTTGGATCGACCGGTCCACGGGTCGGACAGGTTCTCTCTTTTTTTTTGATTTTTATTTTCTTCTCTTTTTATCCGGCATTTTTATTTGGCCAGACCCCTCCCGATCTTCCTGTTGTGACACCTTCTGACACTCCCGCGGATAAAGACCCCACTCAAAAAGGGACAGAATATTTATCCCAGGGAAAGCTGGATGCCGCTTTGGAGGAGTTTAAAAAAGCCCTGATCAAAAATCCCAATAACCACAGGGCCTATTTTGGCCTGGGGCGGGTTTATCTTCAGAAACAACTGATCGATCAGTCTGAAAAGGCTTTGCGCTCCGCCATCTCCATTCAGCCCGATTATGCCCCTGCTTACCAGTTTTTAGGGGAGGTTTTTGAACTCAAAAACGATCTTCCCAATGCCATTCTCAATTATCAAAAGACGGTTTCACTTGAAAATGTCAACAAAGCCTTTGCGTCTTTTGTGGCAACGGCAAAATTCCGCCTCACCCAGATCGGAGAAACCCCTGAAAAGGCTCAAAAAATCAAAGATCATCTGTCAAAAGGGAGCGCTTACCTGAAAAAAAAGGAGCGGGAGAAGGCCCTGATGGAATATCAATCGGTCATTGATCTTGCGCCCGATCAGATGGAAGCGCTTGAAAACGCGGGGACCCTTTTATTTGAACTGGCCCGATATGAGGCCTCGGAGAAATATCTCCAGAAGATTATTTCGATTAATCCGGGGCTTCTATTTGCCCATCTTTTGCTGGGAGAAGCCTACGAGGCCGAGGAGCGGGTGGGAGAGGCCTGGGAGGAGTATCAGACCATTCTTCAACGGGGTCAGAAAACACCGCAATTCCGGGAGGTTATTGAGGCGAGAAAAAAAATGGAGCAGTCAGGCCAGACAAAAGAGATCGCTCTTGAGATCGTTTCCAGGTTAAAAAAGGCGGCCTCCCTGTTTGAAATAGAAAAGAAGCTTGACGCGGCGGAACTGGAATACCGCGGGATTTTAAAGAGTGTCCCTGAAAATATCAAGGCAAAATTCGGACTCGGGGTGATCCTTTTTCAAAAAGAGAGGTTGCCCGAGGCCAGGAAACTCTTTCTCGATGTGGTTGCAAAAGAGCCATCGCTCGTGCCCGGGCATCTTTTTCTGGGGCAGATTTATCTCAAAGAGAAAGAGGTTCAAAAAGCCTTCAATGAATTTTCGAGAGTGAAAGAATTGATCCATCAGCTCGGAAATCCGGAAGAATTCAAAGAGGAGCTGGCGAAGGCGGAGAGGGAGTTGGCTCAGTTCGGGGATGATTCTGCCAGGACGCTTGAGATTCAGCTTCTTCTGGACGAAGGGGGGGCCTTCCTCAAAAGTGAAAACATCGATGCCGCAAGAGAAAAGTTTATTCAGGCGCTTTCCCTTTCGCCAAAAAACCTTCAGGCGCTTGACAGTCTGGGAAAGATTTATCTCCGGGAAACCAGCCTCGATTTAGAAAAAGCCGGGGACTATTCCAAACAGATCCTTGCCCTTTATCCGGAACTCCCCTCCCCGAGAATCGATCTGGCGTTAATCTACCAGAGCCAGGAAAAATATGAAAAAGCCATTGTTCTGCTCGAGGAGGTGATTCAAATGGATCAAAAAGAGAGCGAATGGAGCAGGCGGGCAAAATATTTTCTTTCTCAAATGGGCGGGTCTCCCGAAAAAGCCAGAGCCCTGTTTTCCTATATCAGGTCGGGGAATCAGCTCTTTAAAGAAGAAAAATGGAGCGAAGCCAAAGAAGCGTATCAAAAAGCGCTGGGTCTCGTGCCGGAGCAGGTTCAGGCCCTTTATGCGCTGGCTCTGGTGGAAATAAAACAAAAAAATCCGGTGGAAGCTCAAAAAGACCTGGAGGCCCTTTTAAAAATAAATCCCGATTACCTGGAAGCCCGTTTCCAATCAGGTCTTTTACTCGGAGCGGTTGGAAAATATACCGAAAGCATCGAGGAGATGAAAAAGGTGATCCTGCTGGGAAAAGAAGGGAAACTGGTTCAGACGGCTAAAAAAGAGATGGAGGGGTTAGAACAAAAGGCCGAAAGCGAAGCGCATTTTAAATCCGGAAATGAAGCGATGCAGACGCTGGAACAGTTGGAAAAAGAGAATCCCCCTGAAGAGGGAGTTCCTGTTTCCCGGGATAAAAAAAACATGCTTCAAAAAGCGGTGGCAGAGTTCGAGGCGGCTATCCGCCTCAACCGGGATAACGCCTATTATTATTACAATCTCGGTTTTGCGTACATCCGGAATTTCGACCTGGTATCGGGGGAATATGCGCTTAAAAGAGCGATTGAACTGAAACCTGATCTTTTTGCCGCCCATTACAGGCTGGCCATCCTTTATGATCTGGCAGGGGCTTACAAATCAGCCTTCAGCGAGTATGAACAGGTCATCGCTCTCGGGAAACCGGAAGAGGAGGAGGTCAGGGAGGCGGTGAAAAAACTCGATGAAATAAGGCCAAAGCTTACCAGGACCGAAGAGGCGAAAGGCTATTCTATCGTCGGGGCTTTGCTGATGCAAAGAAAAGAATACCCGACAGCCGGCAGACTCCTTTTGAAAGCAACCGAACTTGTCCCCTGGGAGGGGGATACCTGGTATGACCTTGGGAATTATTACGAAGCGGTGGAGGACGATGATCGGGCGGCGGACGCTTATCAAAAAGCCATAGAAAAAAGCCCCAACTTTTCATCTCCCTATTTCTACCTTGGAATCATCCAGGAGCGGCGGGGGGACTTCCATGGGGCGTATGAAAACTTCAAGAAGGGAGCAAAGTACCTGGTAAATAAAAAGTCTAAAGAGGGGGTGCTCCTTCAGGCCCGTCTTGATTATTATCAGCAGAGGGTTTCCGGAAATGTTTCGGCGACGCTCTTTGGCAGCGACAGCAACGCCGGCAACAGTGAAGCATTTGAAAGCTCCGAAGTCTATTCAGTTTATGCCCTGAGCTTGAAATACAGTTTTTATAAATCATTGAAGGTGATTCTCTCAGGCGGATTGAGCGTTTCAAATTCGGTTTATTATGACAATCAACGCCTCTTTAACGGCGAAAGCGTTTCCTTCGAGGCCAGATGGCCCGATTTAAACGGCCTGACGGTTGTCCTTTCTCCGTCGATGGGAATGAGTTATCAGGCCGGCGGATTTGCGGGCTGGAACAGCCAGTTCGGCGCGGACATCCAGACAAAAGGGAACTGGTTTGACTCCATCACGACCCATCTGGGTTATGCCTACAGCGTGTCCGCGATCAACCCCTTTTATAATTCCATTCAGCAGGCCGTCAGCTGGTCCGTTTTTAAAAGTCTTCAGAGTTATGGCGGATTGTCCTGGGTGATGAGCGCGGCCAACAGGGATGTCGTGGCCAGCGATGACAGCCAGATTTCCTGGAATGCCGGAGTGACCTACAATCGGAAATTTTTAGATTATTATAACGGTTCTTTGAGTATCGCTTATGGACAGGTCCTGTATAAGAATCCCGATCCGGCGGCATTACAGGCGGGTCTGGGGGCGCTCTATCGTAAAAATCAATCGGTCAGCCTCAATGCCGGAGTGACCTGGTTTTTTTACAGTAATGTGACCCTGACGGCTTCGGCAGGATGGCAAAGCGTCGCTTCGAACCTTTCTGCCCTGGTTAGCCGGAATGTGAATGATGTCTTAAGCGAGCAAACTGCCCCCATCGGAGGTTATAAAAAACATACGCTGGGATTAACGGTCAATTATTCATTTTAAAGGTAAAAAGTGAAAAGTAAAAAGTTAAATGTAAATGTAAAAAGGAAAAAGTGAAAAGTTTACGGGACCGCCTTCAATTGAATTATTTTGTTTTTTATCTTTTAATTTTCAATTTTCACTTTTCACTTTTCACCTTTTTCGCTCGTCCTCTGGCCGCGGAAGAAACGCCATCGGGCGCTTTATCTCATTTCAGTTATTCCGGTTATTTCCGGCAGGAGACGGCCATGCGGATTTACAATCCCGTTGTTTTTACCAAGATCATGTCGGTGTTGAGAATAGAAGCGCATTACACGTTCTCTCCGAAGTTTCAATTAACCGTCATCCCATGGGTTTATTATGATATCGCGCCCGACCTGGCGCAGATCGACTCTCTCAGCCGGATTATCGGCCCCCGGACGGTTTTAACCGACAGTCCTTCGGTCCCGCAAATTGCCGGGACCGATGTGGGGAATCTTCGGGGGGTGGATATCGAGAATAAAAATGCCGAATTCAGGGAACTTTACCTCGATGCTCATTTCTCCGCTCTCGATCTCCGTCTCGGCAGGCAGATTGTCCGCTGGGGGGTGGTTGAAGGGGCCAGAATCCTCGATGAAATCAACCCCCTTGATTTTAAGGAGTTTATTTTACGGGAGGTCGCCGACCGGTACCTTCCCCGATGGATGGTAAAGTCCGATCTTTACCTTGGAGAGTGGGCCCTCGAAGGCCTCTATATTCCCGACCTGAAATTTCATAAACCGGCGCCAAAGGCGAGTCAGTTCGAACAGTTTCAGATCTTGCCCGGCACGACGGTCCCAAAGAGCAATCTTGAAAATGCCGATTGGGGGATCCGTTTATCCAAACCCCTTTTTGGCGCCGATCTGGCCGTCAGCTATTATTATATGTGGGACCCCTTTCCGGCCTCTTACCGGTCGGTTTTCGGCCTCGGAGGGTTCGGAGTCTCTCCCGATGTGGTTTTCCAGCCCCGTTACACCAAAGTCAGGGTCTATGGGGGAACCCTCTCAAAATCTTTTGGAAAACTGATTTTAAACGCGGAAGGGGCTCTTGTCCGGGATAAATATTTCGGGACCCTTCTCGGGGTCGATCCGGCCGACCCGGCGCAATTTTTTTATGGAGAGATAAAAAGAAATTATTTGAAATATGCCGTTGGGGCCGATTTTACCCTTTATTCCGCCGATATTTCTTTATCGATGCAGCAGCAAAAAATTTTAAATTATGACCCGAATATTATCCAGAGGGAATATGACACCGTCCTCTCTCTTTTTGCCAGAAAACCTTTAAGGAATGACCGCCTGGTGCCGTCGATTCTGGTGCTCTATTTTCTGGTCGATAATGATTACCTTGTCAGGCCGAAAATCGAGTATGGGCTGACAGACCGTTTCAAGCTTTCATTCGGGCTTGATCTGATGGTGGGTGACATCGGGGGGCCCATGCCGGGAGAATTTACGTTTGTCGGTTTTTTTAAAAATGAAAGCCGTATGGAATTTGATCTCACCTACAGCTTTTAAGTGAAGCCATCTCACATTTCTCTTTGAAAATAAGGGATTTGATTATAAAATAAGAAGATTAATATGTTAAGAAAACCTTTTTTAATTCTCGTCCTTTTTTTTACCGGTTGCGCCAATTCCGATTTTCCCTTTTGCTGCGAGCAGAAGGGAGATAAAAACGTTCCCTATACCACGACCTATATTTTTAATAAACATACAGGCTTGAAGAATACAGTGGCCGATCAATCGCTCCTCAGGATTATTTCCCAGGCCGATCTTGCGAATTTGTTCAACGCGGCCAACGTCTCAAAAGTTTCCGGAACGGGGTCTGTGAGCGGAAACCTTCTGGCGATTTTTGGAGGAGATATTTCAAATATCGTTCTCGAAGCGACCGATGCGGACGGGAATAAAATAGGCGATTTTTTTTATAATAACCTGGGAGGGGTTCCCGATTTTTCAAACCAGGCCGGGACCAGCGCCAACGGAGGGTTTACCCTTCTCAACGCGCCTCCCGGCGAGGTTTATCTTAAAGCCGTCCAGGGGGGAAGGGGCAAAACATCGGTCTTATCTTATTCGGACGCGGTCTCCTTGATTAATATCGGGATGGTTAAAGTGCCCCCTCCTTTTATCGGAGTGACCGGGAACGTTAGGGCGTATCAGACCGGCGTCAATGTTTCCGGCGCTTTATTGGCTCCGGCAGGTTTAAAAGGCCTCTCCGTCTTTTCCCCACCTGCAGGATTGTACCGGTTCCCCTCCCTCGGGTCCGATAGCCGTTTTTTAATCGAAGCCTCTGCCGCGGGATATCTCCCCACCTACCAGGAAATAGCGACCGATCTGGCCGCGCTCCCCCAGGGCGCTGTGGATGTGACTGAAAATATTGATATTCTTTCAATGGCTTCCCTGCAGGACAGCCTGACACAGACCCGTTTTACGGCGTTTAACCCCGCTCAAGGGGTTCTGGTGGGGGTGGTACAGGGTCTGGATGAAACCCGGCGGCCCTATTCCGCCGTGATTTTAACCGATGATCAGGGGACGTTTTTAAATATGGATTCTAACGGAAAGCCCCGGATATATCAGAATGGGTCATACAAAGATCCAGTCACGGGGACGTTAATCCCTACCTTTTTCTGGTTTGATGATCCGGCCGGAAAAAAAATCAGTTATTATGATTCCGGTTTTAATATTCAAACGTACGATTGCGCCATGCCTTCCGCCAAAACCTGCCCTTCCATTTCGGTCGGCATCACCGACGGATCGTATATTGCGTTTAACCTCCCCCCCGGAAGGGTGAATCTTTCCGCGACCGCCCTTGAGGAAACGGCCCAGGGGCTCTCCTATTTTGCCGGAGTGGAGAAGGTTGAAATTTTTCCGGGGAGCGCGTCGATTAAAAAAGTGACGGTGAGACAAACGGCTCTGGGAAAAAATAACTTTTTCCAGGGACTCTCGGGGAACGTGGCCGATTCGGACGGAACAACTCCCATCGGTCTCGCGGCTGTTTTTGCCCTGGGTAATGCGCTCTCCCTGACCACAGCCGATCCGGCAGGTTATTTTAATATACCGCTGGCGGATAAGGTTTTTCTCGATCAGGCTTCTTATACCTTTAAAGTGAGCAAGCCTTCTTATCTGGATACCTATCAGGATATAAAAATGGACGGCCAATTAAAAACTTTGGCTCTTTATTCCGCCACAGGGCTTGGCCAATATCTGAGCGCGGCCGGTCTTTCAGCGCAATATGATTCTTCTAAAGGGATCCTCGCCGGGATGATCGTAGAGAATAAAACCGGCCGGGGGACAGACGGAGTCATCCTTCAGGCTTCGGACACGTCGGGGAATATCGTGGGAGATATCCGTTATTTTGATTCGTCCGGGCTTCCGACGTTGAATCAGGCGTCGGCAAAGAATGGAAGGTTTATCATTTTTAATCTCCCCGCGGGGCCTGTCCAGGTCCGGGCCGTGTCCCAGGATGACTCGGGCAACCGGTGGATTCATTCGTATTCGAACGGAATAGTCCTTTCGGACATAGATGTCAATAACTCCTCTCCGCCGGCTATCCAGGTTTCGGGAGTGACCCGGGATATTGATGGAACGGCTATCGGTAATGCCAGTCTATCGGTGATGGGAGAGAAAGTCCGTTTCCAATCGGCATCGGACGGAAGTTTTTCCAGGTCCTTTTCGACGTTCAGCCGGTACGCGGTTAAAGCCAGGGGGCCTCAGGCGGATTCGCTCGACACCTATTCTCTGTTTGACACGGTCATTTCAAATATGGGCTCCATGACCTTTTGGGCGCTTACGAGGCCGGCCATTCAAAACCAGGTTTCCAATGGACCCTCCCCTTTTACGGTCGATTTTTCCAAAGGGATTTTGAGCGGCACGGTCGCGAGCACGGGGTTTTCAACACCTGTCCCGTTAAACCAGTTTTCATTTTCCTCTGCCCCGATGCCCGGAATTTCCCAGCAGAGAATGGCGGAAGGGCTGTTTGACGAAGATAACGAAATCGACGTCGCCTATGTGAGGGACAACGACAATAAACTGACCGTTCTTTTAGGCGGAGGAGACGGCGCCTTCAGAGAAAGCTCCGGTTCCCCTTTAATCACCGGGGCCAACCCTGTTTCCGTCCGGTCGATAGATATCAACGGCGACGGGGTTTTAGATTTAATTGTGGCAAACCTTGGGAGCGATTCCCTGACGATTTTTTTAGGAACCGGCAAAGGGAATTTTATTCCGGCAGGCGTTCCTCCATACGTTCCTCTCGCTCTGCCGTCCGGGTGCGCTCCGGTTGCCGTATCGGCGGCTGATTTTAACGGAGACGGCAAAGTCGATCTCGTGGTCCTCTGTTCCGCGGCCAGCGCCTATTATTTTATTCCCGGGAATGGAGACGGCACGTTCAGCAGTACAAAATATCCCTATAATACCCGGGGGAATCTCCCCATCGCCCTGTTAAGCCTTGATTTTAACGGCGACGGGAATCTCGATCTGGCGGTCGTCAACTCGGGGAGCAACAATGTCGCCCTCTTTTTGGGGTATGGGACGGGACTTTTTGTCCTTGCCCCAAACAGCCCTTATCCTGTCGGGGCCTTTCCGGTTGGAATTGCGGCGGGTGATATGAATGGAGACGGCCTGGCTGATCTTGTGATTCCAAACCAGGGATCGGGAACGGTATCGGTATTGCTCGGAAAGGGAGGGGGATTATTCAGCCAGGCACAGAGTCCCCCCGTACTCCTGTCAAGGTTTCCGGAGCCTCCTGAGTTTCCTGAGTTTGTGGCCCTCAATGATGTCAATTCAGACGGGAGAATCGATCTGGTGGTGACCACGGTTTCCGGGAATATTTTGACCCTCCCCGGCCTGGGTGACGGCACGTTTGGCACAAAAACCGTTTATTCTGTCCTGGGGAATCCCTCGAATCTATTGATTGCCGATTTTAATGACGATACCTATTCTGATCTTTTGGTGTATAAAAAAGGGTCGGGAAGCCTGGCTTTAATGCCGGGGAAGGATGTCGTTCTTCCAAACGTTACGATTGAAGCGCTTGATCTTGACGGAAGCCCGGTGGGAATTCCACGGTACCTTGACGCTTCAGGTAATATTCTCCCCGGGAATCAGACCGACGACTCCGGCCGTTTCATCATCTATAACGTTTCCCCCGGGGTGAAGAATGTCCATGCGATTCAGGGCGCTTCCGGGAACCGGTTTTTAACCGCTTATCAGGGGAGCGCGACCTTTGGAAATATTTCAAACATTTCCCCTCGATCTCCGGCCATTCAGTATAGCGGAACGACGGTTGACGCGGTGGGAGACGCGACGGGCGGAGGGAGCATTGTCCGGAACGTCGAGGGGGTTCAAATTTCCGTTTTAGGGACCGGTGTCCAGGCTTTTTCCGATTCCGCATCCGCTTTTTTTAATTTTGGTATAGACGCCAATAACAACATGTTTCTGAAACTTCAAAGATAAAAAGGGGACAGGCTGATTTTCCCCCGATGGGATATTGAATGAAAAAAAATAGTCAACAACGCGCCGATTTTGTTTTATTGCTCTTGACCATCTTTATTTGCGGGATGATCGTGCTGGTCCTTGAAGTGCTGGGATCGCGTATTCTGAGCCCCTATTTTGGAATCTCCTTATTTATCTGGACCTCGTTAATTACGGTCACTTTGATTTCGCTGTCCCTGGGATACTGGATCGGAGGCATTCTCTCGGACCGTTATCAAAACCGGGATCTTTTTTATCTTCTGGTCCTGGTCTCGGGAATTTTTGTCATGATGATTCCGCTGATTCAAAAGCCGGTTTCTCTCGCGATGACTTCGTTCGGACCGAGGATGGGATGCCTGACGACCGCTTTTATCCTTTTTACCGTTCCCCTGACCTTGTTGGGAATGGTGGCCCCGTTTTCCTTAAAACTTTCTCTCAGGGAAATTGATCGGGCAGGTAAAATCGCCGGAAATTTATACGCGCTTTCCACCCTTGGCGGAATCATGGGAACCTTATTGGTGGGTTTCTGGCTGATTCCCAATCTGGGGCTGAAAAATATTTTATTTGTCATTTCTATCTCCCTCTCTATTTTCCCGGCCATTCATTTCGTGAAAACAAAAAACTGGAAGCCGGCTCTGGCCTGTCTTTCCGTTATTTTCATCAGCGGAGTCCTGATCATTTATTTTTCTCAAAGAACTCAAACCGGAAAAATTATTTTTAAATCAGAAAGTTATTACGGCCAATTAAAGGTTCTCGATAACGCGGGAATACATATGTTGATGGTCGACGGAGCGATCCAGACGGCTTATCAAACAGGCCTCCATCAATCCCTGGCCCCGTACACCGGGATGATAGAAGAAGTTCTTAAAGCCTGCCGGGAGAAATCCCTGAAGAAGGTTTTCAAAGGAGCCGTCATCGGGCTGGGAGGAGGGGTCATTCCGGAATCGGAGTTTAAATCCGGGGACTTGATTGATATTGTCGAGATCGATCCCCGAATGCCCATGGTCGCTAAAAAATTTTTTGAATTTCATCCCGAACGGTTCAATCTCATTCTCGAAGATGCCCGCCATTTTTTAAATGGGAACAGAAAAAAATATGACTACATTGTTCTGGACGTTTTCGCGGGGGAATCTTCTCCTTTTTATTTGCTGAGCCGGGAGTGTTTTGAACAACTGAGGAACAGTTTGACGGACGACGGCATTCTGGTGATGAACACCATCGGACTTTTTACCGGCGAGGGTTCGGAATTCACCCAATCGATCTATAAAACGCTCCAGCAAAATTTTTCCCACAGAGCTGTTTTAACGGTTTCTTTGAAAGATAATTTCACCAATTATATCATGCTGGCTTCGAACCGGCCTCTGGGCCCTTTGATTGCTTCCTCCGGAAAACTTTTTGCCGGAGAAGTCCATTTAAGAGAGGATTCGGGACATGTTCTGACCGATGATTATAACCCGGCGGATTATCTGGAACAACAGATTGCCCTGGAATGGCGGTTGGCGATCTGGAGGGGAACCGGCTCCGAGATTCTGCTGGATTGATGACGAAAAGCCGGGAGTGGCGCGAATGATCAAATTACCGGTTAAAGTCATATTTTTTGACGCGGCGGAGACCCTTTTTAGAACAAGAGGCTCCGTGGGAGATATTTATCTCCAAATCGCCAAAAAATATGGTTCGAAAGCGGCGAAAGAAGCCGTTGATAATGCTTTTTTTAATGCCTTTAAAAAGAAACCACCCCCTGTTTTTCTACCCGGCAAGCAAAGCGAGCGAGAAGGGGGGGCTCCCTCCGAGCTTGCTTTGGGGGGTGAGTGTCGTCACGAGAAAGTGACGACAAGCCACGAACGCCACCGAGACAGTGAGGTGGCCGGAGACTCTGTTCCACAGCGGACATCAGCTTTTCCCCTTTCTCCAGCCGAGAGGCTGGAAATCGAAAAACAATGGTGGTACGAGGTGGTGTAAGGGGTGTTTACCGAAGTCGGAATGATTCCTTCTTTTGAATCTTACTTCCAGGAGGTTTATACTGTTTTTAAAGGGAGCCAGGGATGGGAACTTTTTCCCGAAACGGTTGAAGTGTTAGGCCTGTTAAAAACAAAAGGGTATTCCCTGGGAATGATTACCAATTTTGACACGCGGGTTTACGAGGTGGCCAGAGCGCTGGGGATTTCCCCTCTGTTTGATTCGATGACCCTTTCGAGCGAAGCGGGCGCTCCAAAACCAGACCCCCTGATTTTTAAAAAAGCGGTCGAAACCCACCGGGTTAAACCGGCAGAAGCGATCCATGTGGGAGACTCCCTTTCGGATGATATCGGCGGAGCGTTAAAATCGGGTCTCCAGGCGGTTTTAATCGACCGGAATCACCTCTTTAAGCCGGGCGAAGATTTTGTTAGAATTGAGTCGCTGTCCGAATTACTCGACTATTTATGAACGGTGAAAAGAATAGTCATTCCCGCGAAAGCGGGAAACCAGTTTTACACCGGCCGGCAATGGACCTTCAATTAACCGGGCAATAATTTTCATTGCGATGGGGAGGCTGTTTTATATATAATGTCCAAATTATAAATGAAGTTGCGAAAGAATAACAAAAGGAAAAAAAATGGCCCTTATTCAAAAACTTTATAGAAAAATTTCTTATGTTTTAGCTCCCTTTTATCTGTTTTTCTTTTTGTTTTATGGCTGTGCCGGCAGTTCGAACAATCCGCAGGGAGCAGGGGCGCCATCATTGGTTAAACTGGAAATCACGCCGCTGGATCCGTCTATTGCGAAAGGGACGACCCGGCAATTTACGGCGACCGGTTTTTTCTCCGATAACAGCACGCAGGATTTGACCTCCTCTGCCGCCTGGAATTCATCAAATACCACCATTGCCACCATCACTAATACAGGATTGGCCACTGCGACTGCAGTGGGGAGCACAATTATCACCGCGGCATCGGGGGCTATTTCAGGGAGCATGACTCTGGCCGTGACCACGGCTACGCTGGATTCTATTTCTGTGACTTCGTCAAGTCCGACTATTGCCGCGGGAACGACTCAAAACTTTTTGGCGACGGGACATTACTCCGATAACAGCACGCAGGATTTAACCGCTTCTGTCATATGGAGTTCGTCAGATGCCTCAATTGCCACCATCAGCAATACCGCCGGAAGTCAGGGATGGGTATCAGGCCTGGCGGCGGGGCCGACGACCATTACGGCGGCATCGGGGGGGCTATCAGGGAGCATGGATCTGACCGTAACCACGGCGGCGCTGATCGCTATTTCTGTGACTTCGTCAAGTCCGACTATTGCCGCGGGAACGACTCAAAACTTTTTGGCGACGGGACATTACTCCGATAACAGCACGCAGGATTTAACCGCTTCTGTCACATGGAGTTCATTAGATCCCTCAATTGCCGCCGTCAGTAATACGGCCGGAAGTCAGGGATTGGTCTCAGGCCTGGCGGCGGGGACAACGGACATTACGGCGGCATCGGGGGGGCTATCAGGTCGCGCGGTTCTGACGGTGACGCCGCCGGCTTCGCTGGTTTCTCTTTCTGTGACTCCGCTGAAATCCTTGATTGCCCTGGGAACCGTTCAGCAGTTTACGGCCATGGGGAAATATTCCGATAACAGCACGCAGGATTTGACCTCCTCTGTCGCCTGGAGTTCGTCAAATGCCGCGGTTGCCACGATCAGCAATTCGGCTGGAAGTCCGGGCGTAGCCTCGGCTATTTCAGTCGGCACAGTAACAATAAACGCAAAATGGGGGGGTGTCTCCGGGGCTGGAACCTTGGCCGTGGCGACTGTTGTAGCGCCTGATTTGAAGGCTTATGCGTTATTAGGGACGCTTTCAGGACCCAGGCTCTATGTCAGCGATACCCAATATAACAGCGGCAATCAACCTGCTGCCGCCGCCTTTGCGGTTTCATTTTATCTCTCGGCCACCACAGCGCCGAATCCCGTTACAGATGCTTTGATCGGGTACAGAAACCTGCTGAATGGCCTCCCCGCAGGGGGGACCAATTCGGCGACCACGACATTACTCATTCCTGCAACTCTGCCCGCAGGAGACTATTATCTGTGTGCCATGACCGACTCTGGAAATACCGTAGCAGAATCCGATGAAACCAACAACGCCAGATGTGTGACCGGGGCTTATCATATTGGGCCTGATTTATCGGTTTATATGTTTTCAGGGTTGCTTTCTGGAACCGCTCTTTATGTCAGCGATACCGGGATCAACAGCGGAAGCCAGCCTGCGGGAGCCTTTACAGTTTCGTTTTATCTTTCGACTGCCGCCGCGCCGAATCCATCCACGGATATCCTGGTGGGAACCAGGAGTCTCTCGGGGTTGGCGTCAGGAGCGACGAATTCCGCCACCACAATCTTCGCGGTTCCGGGAAGCCTGGCGGAAAGGACTTACTATCTCTGCGCGATGACTGATTCCGGGAGTGGTGTTGCTGAGACCAGCGAAACGAACAATGTCAAATGCGCGGCGGGAACTTACAAGATCGGGCCTGACCTGGTGACGTTTGTGGTTTCAGCCTTTCTTTCGGCTAACACCGTTTATGTAAGCGATACAGAAATGAATATCGGGAATCAGGTGGCATCAGGGTTTACGGTATCGTTTTATCTTTCATTGGACACGGCTTATGATTCAGGAGATATCCTTCTGGGGAGCAGAAACCTATCCGGTCTGGCAGGAGGAAATGCGACCAACAGTAAGACAACTTCCATTCCCATCCCGGGAGGAACGCCGGCGGGGAGTTACTACATCATTGCGGTAACTGATTCGGGTAATGTGATCATCGAGACCAATGAGACCAACAACATAAAGGCCTCATCCGGAACGGTTACCGTTCCGTAGCCGGTTTTTTGAACTTCTTCATTTCCTTTAAGATAAAGAAATGCTGATCCCTTATCAAGGAATCCTGCCAAAGGTTCCATCCTCTGTTTTTGTCGCGCCCGGCGCCATGATCATCGGCGATGTGGAGATCGGCGGAAATTCGAGCGTCTGGTTCAACACGGTTATCCGGGGAGATGTCCATGATATCCGGATAGGGTCCGGCACCAACCTTCAGGACCTCTCGATGCTCCATGTTACCCGCAAAGACCACCCCCTCCGGGTCGGGAACGATAATACGGTGGGGCACCGGGTGATCCTCCACGGATGCACGATCGGAAATGGCTGTCTGATCGGAATGGGGGCGGTGGTGATGGACGGCGCGGTGGTAGAAGACGGCGCCCTGATCGGAGCCGGATCGCTGGTCCCGGAAGGGATGGTGATCCCCGCCGGAATGCTGGCCTTCGGGGTCCCGGCAAAACCAAAACGGCCGCTGACGGCAGAAGAAAAGGCGTTTTTAACCCTCTCGGCAAAAAACTATATCGAAGACGCACGAAACTATTTAAAGACGAAAAAGTGAAGGAAAAAGAATATATCGAAGTGTCGCTGGAGGTGGCGCCCCAACTGCAGGAGAGCCTCTCGTCGTTTTTTATTGAAATCGGGGCAGGAGGAGCCTGGATCGATGGGGCAAAAGTAAAAGCCTTTTTTAATCCCGCCGACTGCGCCGGTGAAGAGATTGAAAAAAGAATGGTCCCCTTTTTCGACCGGTTTAGGGAAGAAGGGGTTGAAGTTCCTTCTAAATCATTCCATATCCAGAAGAATATCCAGGAGGACTGGAACGGGGAATGGAAAAAGTTTTTCAAACCGGTTAGCGTGACCCCCGCGCTGACCGTCGCCCCTCCCTGGCAAACCGTTTCCCGGAAAAATAAGGGAGAAAGAGACATCATCATCGACCCGGGACTCGGGTTTGGAACAGGCACCCACCCGACGACGTTCAATTGCCTGGTTTTTCTCGAACGGTTTATGTTGGCCCATCCCGACCCGCCGTCCTTAAAAGTGCTCGACCTCGGTTCGGGTTCGGGGATTCTGGCGATAGGGGCATCCCTGTTCGGGGCCGGATATATCGTTGCGGCCGAGATAGACGGCGACGCGGTCGAATCGATGCGGAACAATTTTATTTTAAATCAGGTTCAGGATAAAATCCGGATCAGGCTCGGGTCGATTTTTCAGGCCGACAGACGAAGCTATCACCTGATTCTGGCCAATTTAACCGCCGAAGATTTAATCCGGTCAGGCAGAGAGCTTCAGGGAGCGCTTCTGCCCGGCGGGACGCTGATTCTTTCCGGGATTCTGGTGGAGAAAAAAGAAGAGGTGGAGAAAACGTTCGGACTGTTAAAGCTTGAAAAAGCGGATGAAAAGATTGACGGGAACTGGGTTACCCAGGTTTGGGAAAAGGGGTGTAATTGAAGATTTCTCAGCGAGCAAAGAGAGCGAGGAGCATCCGAGCTGGCTTTGGGAGCGGTTCCACAGCGGACAGATGCCCTTAATCAAGGGGGCGACGCAAGCCCCTTTGAAAGATAACCGGGTCACCCGGCTATGGAATCACCGCGAGAAAGGAAGCTTATGACCAAAGGGAAACCGCTTGTCAGAATCCTCATGGGGAGCCCCAACGATCTTCCGGTGATGGAAGAAGCCGTAAAAATCATGGAACATTTTAAGGTTGAATATGATCTGACCGTGACATCGGCCCACCGCTCTCCGGAGCGGACGCATCAAGTTGTCGCCTCTGCCATGGATCAGGGGATCGAAGTGTTTATCGTGGGGGCCGGGGGAGCGGCCCATCTGGCCGGAGTGGTCGCGTCGTTAACCACCCTGCCGGTGATCGGCGTTCCGATCGACTCTTCCTCTCTTCAGGGGATGGATGCCCTCTTATCGACGGTCCAGATGCCGGGAGGCGTTCCGGTGGCCGCCATGGCGATCGGCAAAGGAGGGGCAAAAAACGGAGGGATTCTGGCGGTTCAAATCCTGGCAATAAAATACCCCGGACTGGCAAAAAAAATGGCGGAATATAAAGCCGCCATGGCAAAAGAAGTCGAAGCCCAGGCAAAGTCTTCGTATGACAAAAACAAAAATCGTTAAAATAGATTTTAATGATCCTGATCCTGCGCTGAAAAAGGGAGCCGGCCTCCTTGGCGAGGGGAAAATCATCATCTACCCGACCGACACCCTCTACGGCATCGGCGCCGGCATCTACCATGAAGCGGCGATTGAAAAACTGTTCGAGATTAAAAAGAGGGAGAGCCAAAAGCCGGTTCTCATCCTGGTCGAAAAGCCTGAGGATATCTTCCCTCTGGTTAAAAATGTTTCCCCCGCCGCGGCAAAGCTGATCAAACAGTACTGGCCCGGCCCTGTTACTTTTGTTTTTGAGGCTTCTGAAAAGATTTCTACCCGGTTAACCGCCCACAGCGGAAAAATCGGAATCCGGTGCCCCGGTTCGGCAATGGTCCGGCGGCTCTTATCTTTTGCCGGCTTCCCGGTGACGGCTACCAGCGCCAACCTGTCAGCCGGATTTCCCTGCAGAAATGCCCGGGAAGCCGAAAAGGTTTTTGGAAAACAGGTCGATTTAATCCTGGATGGCGGAGCTTTAGAATCCGAACCCTCCACGGTGGTCGATGTGACCGGCGAAGAAATAAAAATATTAAGGCCGGGAAAAATCGTTCCGCACTTCGTCCGCACTTCGTTGGAAAAAATCTATTGAAGATCAGACTGACTCTGACCGCAAAACTCGTCCTGATCATGCTCCTTCTGTCGTTTCTATCCCTCGGCGTCTCTTTTTATCTTTATGCCCGGACAGAAAAAGCCCTGGTACAAGAAATGGAGCAGAATATCAATGAGTTATCCAACGCGATTTCGGTGAGCGTTGAAGAGCTGACCAGCCCCGAACGAACGACCGAAAAACGACTTCAGGATTATGTGAAGAGGCTTGAAACGAGGGGGGTGAAAGAGATATCGATCGTCAGCAATGAAAAAGAGGTGATCGCCAGCTCAAATCCCCATCGGGTGGGAGCCAGACTCGATCCTAAAAGAAAAGATCTGCTGATCACCGCAAAATTAGGGGATCAGCTCCCGTCGCCTACCCAGAAAGCCTACAATCTCCTTGTCCCCATCGTCGTCGAGGGAGAACAGCTGGGGTATGCCCATATCAGCATGATTTTTGACGATTATGAAAAACTGATCGAATCGCATTACCTGAACCGCCTGGCCGCCACATTAGTAGTCTTTTCTCTCGGGATTATCGTTTCGATCTTTCTCTCCTCGCGGTATACCCGGCCCATTTACCAGATCATGGCGGCCGCCAAAAAAGTCGCCAGCGGAGATTTGAGCCAGACGATACCGGTCCATAAAGGAAACGATGAAATCAACGAGCTGACCGAAAGCTTTAACGAAATGGTTGAAAAACTAAGGCAGAATAAAGCGCTCGAAGAGAGGCTCCGGGAGACCGAACATTTTACCGCGCTCGGCCAGCTCGCTTCGGGGATCGCCCATGAAATCAGAAACCCGCTCAATTTCATCTCCCTGAGTATCGATCATCTTAAAGAAAAAGCGGGTCGTGCATCGCCCGACGAAAAGGAGAGAATGTCCGACCTGATGTCGAGCATTAAATCGGAAATTTTCCGGCTGAACAATATGGTGGAGGATATTTTAAAGTATGGACGGCCGTTAAGGCTTCAAATAGAATGGATGAACCTGAACCTCTTATTAAAAGAGGTGATCAGTCTGGCGAATCAAAAAGCGATCGAACAGGGGGTTGAAATCGAATATGTGCCCGGAGAGATCCCCCTGATCGAAGGAGATAGCGAAAGGATCAAAACCTGCCTGATGAATATCGTCGCAAACGGGATTCAGGCGATGCCGACCGGCGGAAAACTGGCGATCCGGGCGCTCCGACCGGACCCTTCTTTTGTGGTTCTCGAAATTATCGATAACGGGCCGGGGATCAGCCCCGACGATTTAAAAAAAGTTTTTCAGCCTTATTTTACGACAAAACAGCTCGGGATCGGCCTCGGCCTTGCATTGACCAAAAGGATCATCGAAGAACACCATGGTAAAATTGAGATCAGCTCGGAGATAGAGCGAGGATCTGGCTTTGCCAGTTCGAGCGAGGGGTTCGGGGGCAATGAGAGCGCAGCGAACAGGCCCCTGAACATAATAGAGGGGAAGGGAACGAAAGTTGTGTTGACCCTTCCGGTGAGATATGAATCGCCGCTTTTTTTAGACGGAGTGCAGAAGCGGACAACCCGCGAAGTGCGGAACGGTTTGTCCGCCAGGGATGCCGTAAACCAGAAATGAAACCTAAAACGATTTTAGTGATCGATGACGAAAAACACCAGCGGGATATCCTGAAAATCATTCTCGAAGATGCCGGATATAAAGTCGAAACCGCCTCCACCAGCCTTCAGGGGGTCAAAATCTTAAAAAACAATTCCGTCGATCTGGTCCTGAGCGATTTAAAGCTCCCCGATACAGTCGATCTGAGCGGCGTAGACGCCCTATTCAAGGTAAACCCCAATGCCTGCGTGATCATGATGACGGCGCACGGAACCATTGATTCGGCCGTCGAGGCGATGAAAAAGGGTGTGTTTGACTACCTGACCAAACCGCTTGACCGGGAGGAACTCCTCATTTCAATTCAGCGGGCGTTTGAACGGTTAGACCTCTTGAGAGAAAACAAAAACCTGAGACAACAGCTGGGAGAAAAATTCAATCTCCAGAATATTATCGGGAAGCACCCGGTCATGCAGGAGATTTTCAAGATTGTTCAAAAAATCGCCAACAGCGCCAGCACGATTTTGATTTATGGAGAAAGCGGAACCGGAAAAGAATTGATCGCGAGAGCGATTCATTTTAACAGCCAGCGGAAAGATTATCCCTTCAGGGCCATTAACTGCGCGGCGATTCCCGAAAGCCTGATAGAAAATGAGTTGTTCGGGCATGAAAAAGGTTCTTACACAGGGGCGACCGGAATGGAAACAGGCCTTTTTGAAGCCGCCGATAAAGGGACCCTTTTACTCGATGAAATAGGGGATCTGAGCAAGCCAATTCAGGCCAAGCTTCTCCGGGCATTGCAGGAAAAAGAGATCAGGCGGATCGGGGGAAAAGAGGACATTAAAATCGATGTCAGAGTGATTGCGGCGACCAATAAGAACCTTCCCCGGGAGATCAAAAAAGGGAATTTCAGAGAGGATCTCTTTTACCGGCTCAATATCATTTCAATCCAGTTGCCTCCTTTAAGGGAGCGAGGCTCCGATATTCCGGATCTGATCTCGCACTTTCTTAAAAAATTCAATCAACAGGCAGAGAAACAGATCAAAAGCATTTCTAAAGAGGCTTTCCAGACGTTATTGAATTATTCCTGGCCTGGTAATGTCCGACAGCTGGAGGGGGTGATGGAACGGACGGTCCTCTTATGTGAATCGGACGTCATAGAGATTGAAGACCTCCCGCTCGAAATCAGAAAACCCTCTCTTCCGTTAAGCGGCATTGATTTTGACCTTCCCCCCGAAGGTTTCTCGATGGAAGAGTTTGAAAAACAACTCCTGATAAAAGCGATGGAAAAAAGCGACTGGGTCATTGCCAAAGCGGCTAAAATGCTCGGCCTCTCTTATAAAACCCTCCAATACCGTCTCGATAAATTCGACCTCAAAAAGATGACTTAAAAATTTTTAATGATTTGTGAATGCCTTTTTTGAGGTATTGATATCCTCATTACAGACATCCACGACTCTATGCCAATCAAAAAATTAACGTAAATATTTCTTAACTAATTGATAAAATTAAGCAATTAATATTTTTTCTTAATTTAAAAAATAGGGTTCTTTTTTTGCATATATCATGGATAAATTTGCGCGGTTCTATAGAGCGAGGATATGGCTTTGCCAGTTCGAGCGAGGGGTTCCGGGGTGAGTGGTGTCACGAGGAAGTGACACCAAGCTACGAACGCCACCGAGACGGTGAGGTGGCCGGAACATCTGAGGATTTCACGAAGTGAAACCGGAAGGGCCCCTGAATAAATGATCCGGGCTTAAAATTATAAAAAGAGGGGGGGTGAAACAGAATGAAAAAAATCTATTCCTTAGTTGTTGCGTTAATGATGGTTGTTGCGTTCGGAACAGTGACCTTCGCGGCTGACGCGGCGGCTCCTGCGGCTCCTGCGGCTCCGGCTGCTCCTGCGGAGGCTTCAAAAGAAGCTCCTAAAGCTGAGAAAAAAGCCAAAAAAGCCAAAAAAGCAAAGAAAGCCAAAAAAGAAATGAAGAAAGAAGAAAAGAAAGAAGAAGCGAAATAGTTTTTCTGGTGGCCATAAAATGGCCATTAAGACCCCCGGTTATCCGGCGAAGACAGTTACAGCAAAAAAAGCACGGTAGAGATACCGTGCTTTTTTTTTGAGGATGTATTGATAAAAGTTTGGTTTTATGCAAAAATCTAAAAAACTTTGATTAAATTCCAAGAAAGGACTGAGGATGAGATTTAAATCATTTAAACCACTGTTGGGTGTTTTATTTTTATTGGTATTGATCCCGATGTTGTCGGGATGTGAAGCAAAAAAATTAAAAGAAGAAAATGTAAAGCTGAAACAGCAATTTGAAAAGATGTCGGAAGAGAACAAAGGGGTGCAGACTGATCTGGAGCTGTTAAGAAAAGAAAGCGAGCAGGCGAAGCAAAAAATGACGGCGCTCGAAGAGGAAAATAAATCTCTGAAAAAAGAGATCGAGACCCTTAAGAAAAAACCGGCCCCTAAAAAAACAACCACAAAAAAAACCGATACCAAAAAGAAAAAGAAAAAAACCTCTACGGCTAAATGACGCTCTTCGCTGACTTCATCCTTTATGGCATTGTTCCCAACGAAGTGCAGAACGGGTTGTCTGCCGAAGTGCGGAACGGGTTGTCCGCCGCCATTTCTCTGGCGGTTTTCTCCGGGGTTTCAATCGGAATCTATTCGATAGGAAACAGCCTCCTTCCGGGTTACCGCCGGTACAGGGCAAAAGTCATCAGGGAAACCCTCTCTTCGCTCGACGAACAATTCCTCTTTTTGACCCCCCGTCAGGCCGGAATGATTCATCTCCTTTCAACTTGTATTTTTATTCTCATCGGATCGGTTGTCGGAATGGATGACTCCTGGAGCGGGTTCGTTCTGGCGGTTCTCCTCTTTGGCGCGGCAGGCTATCATCTTCCAAAATTAGCGATCCGGTTTTTCTCCCGGAAAAGGCTTGAGAAGATCGAACGGCAGATTCCCGACCTTCTCAAGATGATGTCCGGATCTCTTCGTGCGGGGTTGAGCCTTTCAGAGGCGATCAAGCAGGCGGTGAGAGAAATTCCGCCTCCGATTTCCCATGAACTCGGTCTTGTTTTAAAAAAGATAAAAATGGGGGAGAGTTTTGAAGAGAGCCTTAAATATCTCGATCACCGGCTCGGGTTAGAAGACCTGAGCCTGATGGTCTCTGCGATGATTTTATCCAACGATGCAGGGGGATCGTTGACCCCGGTCCTTGAACGTCTGGAGGAGACGATCGAAGAGAGAACCCGTCTCAAGGGGAAGATCAATGCTTTAACGGCTCAGGGGAAGATGCAGGGGTTGGTCGTCGGAATTCTTCCGTTAATTCTTGGCGCAATCCTTTTTTTAATCGACCCGGCTTTAATGACCCCTTTCTGGACGACCCCCGCCGGCGGAGCGGGGTTGCTGGCGATTTTTTTGCTGGAGATTTCCGGCTTCTGGCTGATTAAAAAAATCGTGGAGAGCGGCGAGGTTTAATTCCCGGCGATATTCATCCGGAAATTTTGGAGATAGAGATGGAAGCCAAACAGGCAAAACAGTTTAATTTCTTTCTGATTTTCACCGGGATTGTTTTTTTAACTCTGTTTCCTTTTGGCAAAGCAGAGGCCGCAACTCCAACCATCAGTTCATTCACCCCGGCGGGCGGCCCGGGGGGGACAACTTTTCAGGCTAATGGCGCGAATTTTGATTCGACGGCTGTGATGGTGTTGAGGAGCACGACTTCGGCGGCTCAATATACGTTATTTCCTTATAATTCAGGGACCTACAATACCCCCATTTTCAACATGGGGACGGTGCCTGTGCAACCGGCGCCGTTAAAGGGAAACTATGCTGTTGTGATCCGTAATCAGAATGGAGATGAGGCGGTTGCTTCGGCGGTTTTCAAGATCACGATGACCGTCAGTTCATTTACTCCGGCGAACGGCCCCGGGGGGGCAACGATTCAGGCTTACGGTACGAATTTTGATAAGAACGCGGTGATGGTGTTAAAGAGTACGACTTCGGCGGCTCAATATACGTTATCTCCTTATAAATCAGGAGCCAACAATACTGCCAAATACAACTTTGGGACGGTTCCGGCCCGGCCGGCGCCTTTGAAAGAGAGCTATGCTGTGGTGATCCGCAATCCGAACGGAGATGAGGCTGAGGCTCCAATGATTTTCGAGGTGACGCAGTGATGGGGTCGAGGAGCGCACCCGGCGACCGGTCAGGGAACGGGGCGGCGAGGATTAACTCTTGACTCTCTTCATCAATCTTTTAGTTTTCATTTCGGCCGCCTGGGCGGCTCATCATTTGTTCCGACCTTCCGGCCTTTGGATCGCTTGCGCGGAACGGGCGGACAAACCGCGAAGTGCGGAACGGGTTGTCCGCGTCCGCACTTCGGCGGACAAACCGTTCTACACTTCGCGGTTTGTCCGCGTTCGATTGTCACCTTACCTCGCTTATCTTCAACAGAAAATGATTACCGCCCGCTGGACGATGGCCCCTGGGAGATTTATCTCCCTCCAGCTCTTATCCGGCGGTGCGGCGATAATACTGGCGCTGGCCGGAATCCTTTTTTTTAAAAACCGATGGCCCGTCTTTAGTTTCATGCTTCTCCTTTTGAGTCTCTTTTTTATCATCGGTCTGGTTTTTCCCCTCCTTTTCTTGTTGAGCGCCGTCGAGGCGAGACAAAAAAATATGGTGAAGGACCTCTCTTATTATCTCGATTTGATGACGTTAGGAGTTGAAGCGGGGCTCGATTATTTAACGGTATTGGCCAGAGTCATGGAAAATTCTAAACCGGGCCCTCTCAAAGAAGAACTGGAGACGATGGTCCGGCAGGTCCGGATGGGGAAAAGCCGGTCAGACGCCTGGCGGGAGTTCTCAAACCGGATCAACCTTCCGGAAGTCCATTCGCTGATTCTGGTTTTTATTCAAACCGATCAGATCGGAAGCCCCCTCTCGGCGGCGCTTCGCCAGCTCTCGGAGGAAATCAAAACCAAAAGGTTCCAGCTGGCCGAAAAACGGGCCTACCAGATGCCGGTTAAAATGCTGATCCCCCTTTTAGGGTGTATTTTCCCTGCCGTCTTTATATTGATTTTTGAACCGTTGATTTTACGCTTTTTACAGCTCTTTTAACGGAACCGGATGGATTTCGGGCCACTCGAACAATTCGAAGAAATCGGCAGGGGCGGCATGGGGATTGTCTACAAAGCCTGGTCCCCCGGCGCCAACCGCTGGCTCGCCGTCAAAAAACTCCATCCTCAGCTTGCGGCGGACCCCCGCTATCAAAAACTGATTCAAAAAGAAGCGCTCAGCCTATCCCTTTTAAAGCACCCCCATATCGTTTCGTTTATCGCTTTCCAACCGATTTCGTCCCGGGGGATTGATGGGTATGGCGAAGTGCGGAACGGTTTGTCCGCCATTGTCATGGACTATATCGAAGGGGTGAATTTAAAAGAGTGGCTCATTGCAAATGGTCCCTCCTCTTTTGAACGGTTTCTCTCTCTTTTTCTGGAGATCTCCTCCGCTCTGGCGTATCTCCATCAAAAAAATATTTTCCATCTTGATTTAAAACCTGAAAACATTTTGATCTCTCATGCCGGCAAGCCTTATCTCTCTGATTTTGGGATTGCCTCCATTCAAGGAGACCTTCAAATCACCGCTCCTCTGACCGGTCCGCTCGGAACGCTCGAGTATATCTCCCCGGAACAGGTCAGGGGGGAACCGCCGGACGGGAGGAGTGATTTATATTCGCTCGGAATGATTTTTTATACCCTTATCCACGGGAAGAGTTTTTTTAATGGGATGGGAAAAGCCGTAGTCTGGGGGAAGATCGTTTACGAGACGCATCCGTTTTCATTAACCTTTCCTCCTGAAATCCCTCCGTACTTTCAATCGGTCATCCGAAAATTAGTTGAAAAGGAGCCGTCGCGCCGTTTCCCTGATGTCCAAACCTTACTGGATCAAGTTCGAGCGGACAAACCGTGCGGACGCACTTTGTCTGGTGAAAGGAGGATGATCCTGGCTTTCGGCCTGGCCTTTATGGTTGTTTTATTTTTGATCGGAAAAATATTTGATCCCCCTCGCATAGAAAGGGTTCAATCTCATAAACAGCCGGTCATTCAAGAGGTTGCGGACAACCCGCTCCGCACTTCGCATGAACCGTCAGCTCTGATAAATACCGATGTTCCGCCGAAGTGCAGAACGGGTTGTCTGCCAATTGAAATTGTATTTTTGAAAAAAGAAAAAGAGGCTCACTCTCCTCCCCAGGTCGGACCTCCGCTAATACTTGATGACCATGAATTGGAAGCGTTTCTCATGGAGTTTAAAAGAAACGTCGAACAAAAGGACCTTGGCGCCATAGAAAAAGAGATCCGGTTGTCTCCTCCCGGCGAAGTGCGGAACGGTTTGTCCGCGAGGGAGAGATTCCAGGAGATGTTCCGCGATTCCCGCGAAATCAACATGGAGTTTCAGCAAATCAAACGGGAAGGAGCTGCCATTACCGTCGATTACCGGATGACTCTGTCGCGGACAACCCGTTCCGCGCAAGCGATCCAAAAACCGGAAGGAACGCTTGTCTTTCAAAGCCCCTCCTGGTATTTGCGATTTTCCTCTTGATCTCCCCCAAACGTCTATTCCATTTAAAAAATAAATCTGTTATGATATTTCATTGATTTCATGACCATTTTAAATCAGAGGATCAGGCTTTGCCTGGCCGAGCATGGGGTTCGGGGGCATTGAGTGCAGTTTACGAAGGCCCCTGAATATAAATAGATTATTGTGTATTATCCCGCTTTTAAAGAATTCGAGCAAAAAGCAAAAGAGGGGAATTTAATCCCCGTTTACAGAGAGATCCTCGCCGATTTTGAAACCCCGGTCACCGCTTTTTTAAAAATCGACCAGGGAGATTACTCCTATCTTCTCGAAAGCGTTGAACAGGGAGAAAAGATCGGCCGCTACTCCTTTATGGGGAGCCGCCCTCTTCTGGTCTTCCAGAGCAAGGGAAAGACCGTGACCCTCATCCGCGAAGGGAAAAAAGAGGTTCTCCGGAATGTCTCCGATCCCCTTAAGAAATTGCAGGAGATCATGGCCTCTTTTAAGCCGGCGGTGACCGAAGGAATACCCCCGTTCCATGGAGGGGCGGTGGGATATATGAGCTACGACGCCGTCCGTTTTATGGAAAAAGTCCCCGACCGGCTTCCCGATCCGCTTAAAGTCCCCGACCTTTTTTTTCTGATCACCGACACCCTTTTGGTCTTTGACCATATCAATCACCGGATCAAGGTGATTTCAAATGCCCGGGTTGAATCAAACGGAGTGCGGAACGGGTTGTCCGCCCCCAAAAAAGCATACGACCGGGCGGTCAAAAAGATCGATCAGATTATTCAGCTCATGCAAAAACCTCTGAAGATCAAAAAAACTCGAAAAAAAGAGTCTTCCGCACTTCGCGGTTTGTCCGCAAAACTGGTTTACGAAACCCCCAAAGAAGAATTCTTAAAGAGTGTCCAGGCCGCCAAAGGATTTATCAAGACCGGGGATATTTTCCAGGTTCAGATTTCCCAGAGAATTTCAAAGACTCTTTCGGTTGATCCGTTTGATCTATACCGTTCGTTAAGGCAGGTCAATCCTTCCCCTTATATGTTTTATCTGAAGTTAAAAGATTTAAAGATCGCAGGCTCTTCTCCGGAACTGCTGGTCCGGTCGGTCGGCGGAAAAGTCCAGACCCGCCCCATCGCGGGGACCTATAAAAGGGGGGCGACCGAAGAAGAAGACCGGATGCTTGAAAAGAAACTTCTGGCAGATCCCAAAGAACGGGCGGAACATGTCATGCTGGTCGATCT
>JACQBY010000174.1 GCA_016201875.1 Nitrospirota bacterium | reverse complement strand
GGGGGCCTTCGTAAAATACACTCAATGCCCCCAAGCCCCGCGCTACGCACCGGCAAAGCCGGATGCTTCGCTTTATCCTTTTATTGTTTTTTAGGTTGTGACTTCGGAGATGACTCCGGCGCCGACTGTCCGGCCCCCTTCGCGAATCGCAAACTTTAATCCCTTGTCCATCGCGATCGGCATGATCAACTCCACGCTGACGCTCACGTTGTCTCCAGGCATCACCATCTCTACTCCGGCCGGCAACTCCACCACACCGGTCACATCCGTCGTCCTGAAGTAAAACTGAGGGCGATATCCCTTGAAAAACGGCGTATGGCGCCCCCCTTCCTCTTTCGTTAAAATATAGGCCTCCGCCTTGAACTTCGTGTGGCCGGTAATGCTCCCGGGCTTCGATAACACCATCCCCCGCTCCACATCCTCTTTCTTCGTCCCGCGCAGCAACACCCCAACGTTGTCCCCGGCCTGCCCCTGATCCAATATCTTCCGGAACATCTCAACACCCGTCACCACCGTCTTCTGCGTCGCGCGAATCCCCACAATCTCGATCTCTTCCCCAACCTTCACAATCCCGCGCTCCACTCTCCCCGTGACCACCGTCCCGCGCCCGGATATGCTGAACACATCTTCCACAGGCATTAAAAACGGCTTGTCCAAATCACGCGCCGGTGTCGGGATGTATGAATCCACCGCTTTCATTAATTCAAAAACCGGCTTGCACGCCTCGCATTCCTCTTTCCCGCATCCGCATTCCAGAGCCTTTAAGGCAGACCCTTTGACAATCGGAATATCATCCCCGGGGAAATTGTATTTGCTCAACAGCTCACGAACCTCTAACTCCACCAACTCCAGCAACTCTTTGTCATCCACCATGTCGGCTTTGTTCATAAACACCACAATGTACGGAACCCCAACCTGCCGGGCCAGCAAAATATGCTCCCGGGTCTGAGGCATCGGACCGTCCGCGGCGCTGACCACCAAAATCGCTCCGTCCATCTGAGCGGCGCCCGTGATCATGTTCTTGACGTAATCCGCATGGCCAGGACAATCCACATGCGCATAATGCCGGTTCGCCGTCTGATACTCCACATGCGCAATCGCAATCGTGATCCCGCGCTCCCGCTCCTCAGGCGCCTTGTCAATCTGGTCATACGCTAAAAACTCCGCCCACTTCTTCGTGGCCAGAACCTTCGTGATCGCCGCAGTTAACGTCGTCTTCCCATGGTCAACGTGCCCAATCGTCCCAATGTTTACATGCGGCTTCGTCCGCTCAAACTTTGCCTTCGCCATGACTGTTACTCCTTTATGATTTTAATTTAAGTGAAAAGTAAAAGGTAAAAAGAGAACCGGTGACCTCATCCTTACCAAGGATGTGCTCTGCCAACTGAGCTACAAGGGCAGTTCCTATTATACTCAGGGGCCTTCGCTACAAACATCCTTTAAAACCATATGTCCGCTGTGATAACACTCCCAAAGCCAGCTCGGAGGCTCAATGTCCAGGGTGCTCACCTTCTCGCACCCGCGCACAACCTTGTTGGCACTTCCTCGTGCCAACGTGCGCCCCCTTGCCCCGCGCTACGCGCTGGCAAAGCCAGTTGCTTCGCTTAGACCCGCTTCGTTATTAAAATGAAAGCGGGAAACGGGATTTGAACCCGCGACATCCAGCTTGGAAGGCTGGCGCTCTACCAACTGAGCTATTCCCGCAAAAACTGTTGAAAAGTTGAAAAGTTGAAAAGTTTATAAACCATTCAACCACTCAACCATTCAACTGTCTTTTGATGGGGAGAGGAGGATTCGAACCTCCGAAGCCGATGGCGGCAGATTTACAGTCTGCTCCCTTTGTCCACTTGGGTATCTCCCCTCTATCCTTATTCAGGGGCCCTCGCATATATCGCTCGATGCCCCCGAACCCCGCCCTCAGCACTGGCAAAGCCAGATGCTTCGGTTATTTTTCGGGCTCGCGCAGCGGAGCTAATGTTTTTTTTCACTGCAAGCTGGCGAAGGGAATTGAACCCCCGACCTGCTGATTACAAATCAGCTGCTCTACCAACTGAGCTACGCCAGCGGTTTCTCAAAGCGCAATTTCGTATTGCTTAAACCGCAAACTTCACCCTCCCTCATCGAAACTTCCTCGTAGTCCAAAAACCTCCCGGGACTTTATCATTAACCAGGATTTTCAATAAGTTATAGAATTACGTCAGCTTGTCAAAATCGAAATCGTGTGCTATCTTATCTCAGGGCAAAAGCCCGCCTTTGCTTACTACAGAAGTAAACGTTGAATTTTAAGGATATTATATTTAATTGTCAAGCGAATAATAAAAACAAAAACCAGGAGAGATTATGAAGAAAAATTTACTCTTACTTATTTCCATTTTTGTCCTTTTTAGTCAAACCAGGGCTTTTGCGGATACCACTATCGTTCTTCCGGGTGGATATGGTCAAACCGATTTCCGCAGTTTAAGCAAAGAGGTCGGTCTTGCCATTGCGGTCATTCCTATGGAACCGGCCGCCCCTATGGGGATTTTTGGTTTTGACATCGGAGTCGAAGCCTCGGTCGTCTCCATTCACAATAATGATCCTTTCTGGTCGCTGGTAACCAATGGTTCTGCGCCATCAAGCCTGATCATCCCAAAATTGCATATTAACAAGGGATTGCCCGCCAATATCGATATCGGGCTTGTTTATTCTTCAATTCCAAACTCCAACGTCAGCCTGATCGGAGGAGATCTGAAATTTGCGATTTTAGAAGGGAGCGTTGCCACTCCTGCGGTTGCGATAAGAGGCTCATACTCGAAGCTGAACGGAGTCCCAGATTTAACCCTCAGTTCCGCAACCGTTGATCTCTCCATCAGCAAGGGGATTGGGCCTGTAACTCCTTATGCAGGGGTGGAGGAGGTTTTTATTCAGAGTTCCGCTACCAACGCCGTTTTAAATTTAACTGCTGAAAATATTCAATCCTTTAAGGGGTTTATCGGGGCTAAGTTCAGCCTGGTCTTCTTAAACATTGTGGGGCAGGTCGATATGGGAGAGTTGCCAATGTATACGCTGAGGCTCAATGTCGGCTGGTAAAGAATGATGGTCTCGTGAAAAGTCGTCATTCCCGGCCCTCGGAGCTTGTCCCCGCATGCTTAAAGCGGGGAGCGGGAATCTAGTGCTTAGTTGCAAAAGTTAGCGCAAATAAATTGTCATACCCGCGAAAGCGGGTATCTAGCAAAATCAATGGATTCCCGATAAAATCATTCGGGAATGACGTAACGTGTATTATGGCAATCAAGTACCAGGGAGCACTTAACTACTTTAAAAAACTGGATTCCCGTTTACACGGGAATGACAGAAATATGTTTTTTCAGGCTTTTTACGAAGCTATCAAGAATAAAAGTTCTTAATATTTTTCACTACATATGTGAGTTGATCTTCTGTGAGTTCCGGGTAAATCGGCAGAGCAATCGTTTCAAGAGCCGCTTTTTCCGATTCCGGGAAATCCCCTGTTTTATGTCCGAGGAATTCGTAACATTTTTGTAAATGGAGGGGGACCGGATAATAGATTTCAGTCCCGATATCGGCTTTGGCTAAAAAGGCCCTTAAATCGTCCCTCCTTTTTACCCGGAGCACATATTGATTATAAACATGAACATTTCCTGGAGAAGCAAACGGAAGCTGAACAAACTCTGTCAAACCATGATTTTTGAAAAGCTTTTCATATAAAGAAGCATTTTTTTGCCTTTTCTTTGTCCATTGATCGAGATATTTTAATTTAATCTCAAGAACGCCGGCCTGAAGGCTGTCTAACCGGCTATTGCAACCGATCTCATCATGATAATATCGTTTCAGGCTCCCATGCACCCGTAAACTTTTAATCTTCTCCGCTAATGCGGGATGGGTTGTGGTCACCATTCCCCCATCCCCGAACCCTCCAAGGTTTTTGGAAGGGAAAAAACTAAAACATCCGAAAGATCCGATTCCTCCCACTTTCTTCTTTTTATACTCCGTCCCGATGGCCTGAGCGGCATCTTCAATAACCGGAAGCCCCGCTTTGTCGGATATTTTCATAATACGATCCATTTCGGCCGATTGGCCGTATAAATGAACCGGAATAACCGCTTTTGTCCGGGAGGTGATTTTGGATGAAATCAGATTTTCGTCGATATTAAAGGTATCCCTCCGTATATCCACAAACCGCGGGATAGCGCCCAGTCTTGAAATAGAACCACCGGTGGCAAAAAAGGTATAGGGGGTCGTGATCACTTCATCCCCCGGTTGAACGCCTACAGCCATTAAGGAAAGAAGGATGGCATCCGTCCCCGAGGCGACACCCACTGAGTAGGGAATATCGAGATATTGCGACATCTTCTTTTCAAACGATTCTACTTTTGGGCCGAGAATAAACCCCTGATTTTCGCAAATCTCTTCAATAACCGGCAGAACCTCTTTTTTAATCGTCTGGTATTGCGCCTTAAGATCTAATAAAGGGACTTTCATCTTTTCATTCCTTTTCTAATTCTGACCGTTCAAAAAGCTTCAGTTGCGAGGCCGCAGGAACGAGGCAACCGGAGCGTACAGCCTCAGTACGTGAGGATTGCCGAGCGACGAGAACGAAGCAAATGAGACTTTTTCAACGGCCAGCTAATTCTAAATAGAGTTTTTCCTGTCTCCGTACCATCTCATCGATGTCAAACTCCGCCGGAACCGATCGTCCGGCTTCTCCCATTTTTTTCGCCGCAACAGGATTTTGTAAAAGATATAAAACTTTTTCTCCTAATGCAAGGTAATCTTTTTTAGGAACAATAAATCCGGTTTTCCCCTCTTCGACCATTTCGTTCGCCCCTTCGATATCGGTCGTCACAATAGGAAGGCCCGACAGGCGGGCTTCGATCAAAACGCGCGGCAGCCCTTCCCATAAAGAAGAGAGGACAAAAATATTAGAAGAGGCCAGCCATTGAGGCACATCTCTTCTCCAGCCCAATAACGTGATATACGGGATTAATTGAAGTGTTTTGATTCTTGACTCAATCGCGGACCGGAGCTCTCCGTCTCCGATCAACAAAAAATGGACATTTGAAACCTTTTTGATCACTTCACCTGCCATTTCGACAAAATCAAGCGGAGCCTTCTGAGGCTTAAAACAGGCCACCATCGTCACCAGAGGGGTTGTTACGGGAAGGTTTAACTCTTTTCGGCTCAAAGAGGTCTCATCACCCGGCATCTTAAAGCCTTTGAATGAAATACCGCTCCGGATGATCAGAGGGGCCCCGGTGACAAGACCCAACTTTAAAGCTTTATCGGCATTATCTTTTGAAACAAAAATAAGCTGACGGGTCAATCTGCCGGTTAAATTCTCCAAAAAAATATAGAGCCTCTTCATCCATTTATTCTGAAAATCATGAAACCCAAACCCATGAAACGTATGGACGACAGAGCTCACCCCGGCCAGACGGGCGGAAAACCGCCCTAAAATCCCCCCTTTTGAGCTGTGGGTATGAACGATCAGGGGATGTCCGGGATATCTTTTCTTAATCTCTCTTAACAGAGCGGTCATTTTAAAGAGAGCTATCAGGTCAAAGAAAGGATGAATCTCCCTTCTTAATTGAGGAATGAAATAGAGACGGTCCCCCAATACGGCCGCTTCGGAATCTAAAACCCCTCCCCTGCCGCATATCAGGAACGTTTCAAATTTTCCGGGATCTAAATGGGTAGCGGTATAGAGGGTGTTTTGTTGGGCTCCTCCCAATTCCAATTTGGTAATAATATGAATAATAACTATTTTTCGCATAGAGGTTTTATTTGTACTTTACCTGCACCGATTAAGTCAATGGTTTACGTTTTCCCCAATGCTTTTCCTTGACATACCCAACAATGTTTGGTAATATTAAACGATGAGCATCGTCATAAAAAACGATAGATACGCCTACCATGCCTACAGAAGCGGGAAAAAGGTGGTACATCAATATCTGGGCCTCATTTCAAATCCGGATCTGGCAGAGAAGATCAAGGAACTTAAAAGAGAAAAAAATGTCCCTGAAGATTTCCGGTATCTTTTCTGGGACGCCGCCCCCGAGAGTATTGATCTAAAAAAGAACGCAAGATATATCATCGAGAGGGTCCTTGAGATGGGCGGCCTTGATGCGCTCCAGTGGATACAGCGGCTTTATACCACAAGACTCATTATCGAAACCCTGGAGATAAGTAGAAAAATAACACCCAGGTCCAAAAACTTCTGGACGATTTGGCTTAAGAGGGACAATGTATTATAAATGCCTTTCATCTGAGGCGCGAGAGTTATTGAAAAAGCTCGTTAAGACCATGCGCGCGCATAAGTGTGTTTTGGCCGGCGGTACCGGGCTTGCCCTTCAACTCGGGCACAGAATATCCGTAGACCTGGACTTCTTCACAGAGAAGACTTTTTCAACGGAAAAGGTTTTTCAGGAAATGAGGCGGCTCGACTTGAGCCCCAGGGTACTAGAAGAAAGCGATGGCTCGTTGACAGTGACTATCGACGGGACAAAGGTCTCCATGTTCAGCTATCCTTACCCTTTTATCGAAGAAATGAAAGATGCCGATGGCGTGCCGGTCGCTGGCGTTATTGACATAGCCTCAATGAAGATCATCGCGGTAAGTCAGAGGGGGGCGAAACGTGATTTTTTTGACCTCTATTTTATCCTTCAGGATATACCGTTCTGGAAAATTTCTGAGAATATGGTAAATCGGTTCGGCCATAACCGGATAAACCCAGTGCATATAGGGAAATCCCTCGTATTCTTCAACGATGCGGATGCGGACCCTGATCCGAGGTTATTGTGTAAAAATCAGCCGGCCTGGGAAAAGGTTAAAAAGTTATTTATCAAAAATGTCCAGCAGATGGTTTTGGATATGGAAAGGGCGAGGGAATAGCAAGATTTTTGGCAATTTCTTTTCCCTGGCTGAGTGCGTCTTCCATCGAGGTATGTTCCCACGAACCATAGCGCCCTATCGTATAGATCCCCTGTTTTCTGAGAGCAGACCTTAAATTCGGAACAATTTTAGAATAGTCATGGTTAAAAATCACATAAGCGTGTGAAATCGTCCGGACATCCTCCACAACAATCGGAGCCGAAGACGACAAAACCCCGCTGTCAAAAAGCCCCTCTTTGACCTGGTGGAGAAGTTCTTTTTTATTCATTCCGCCATCCGGCAGGCTTGAGACTTCAATACTCAACGACGTTGTTCCTTCAGGCGCCATAAAAGGAGAAAGGTTCGAAGGAAACCCGATTCGATAAAATGGGAACCGGTTCTCAGGGAAATAAACCCAATGTTTATCAGACAGATTTTTTTTCTCTATTCCCAGATTGATGACCTGAACCGAGATATATTCAAGTTTTTTAATTTTTTCTCTCGTTTGAGCAGGCAATCCTTTGCATCTGGAAACAGAAACATTAAGAGGCAGAGTCGAGATCAAATGCTCATAGCCGACTTTTTTCCCTGAGGAAAAGGCCACTTCCTTTTTCTTGATATCGATTTCGATGACCTCTTCATTCAAGTGAATGTTATGAATATGCCGGGACAACCTGTTCGCCAAAGATTGAATTCCCCCCTGCCGGGGATAAAGGAAAGAAGGATTATACCCCATCGGTTTATTCACAATTCCTAACGCGCCGTTGATCACATCTTCCAGTTTTGGCCGGGGGACCAGCCACGAGGTCCACTCGGCGGTCATCTCTTTCAGGGGCCTTTTCCAGAGCTTCTCGTTAAAA
>JACQBY010000173.1 GCA_016201875.1 Nitrospirota bacterium | reverse complement strand
GGACTTGCATAGAACCGTCATACCCGCGAAAGCGGGTATCCAGTCCTTTACCGACCAAACGGGTGAACATCCCACTTTGCTTAAAACCATCAGGGCAGAGAGATTTTAAATCTTTTTCAATTCCTATCTCTGTTTCCGGAATAGAGATTGAGAAAATAGATAAACAGATAAACAGACGGGATTTTCACGGGAATAACGACTTTTTACAATCAGATTGACATGTGTGAACTAATGTGTGATAATTTAACGAAATTCGTGGAAGGGAGGCAAACTATGGCAACGAATCTTGCCCTGGATGACCGGCTGATTGAAGAAGCAAAACTACTCGGCGGCCACAAAACAAAAAAAGACGCCGTGACCGATGCTCTCAAAGAATATATTTGTCGTCATAAGCAGAAGAAAATTCTGGAGTTATTCGGAACATTGGAATGGGATCCGGCATACGATTATAAAAAATCCAGATTGAAACGATGAATGTTATTGTAGATACCTCTGTCTGGTCCCTGGCCCTTCGCAGAAAAACCGGTCAAATAACCCCTCCTGTTGAAAAGCTGATTGATCTGATTCAAAAAGAGGAAAATATTTTTTTGCCAGGTATTATTCTGCAGGAGTTGTTACAGGGGATCAAGTCTCCAAAAGATTTTTCCCGTTTATTGGAAAAGCTTTCTCCCTTTCCTCTCATTGAGCCTCATCGTAAAGATTATATTGAAGCCGCTCGTCTTAGAAACCATTGTTCCTCAAAAGGAGTTCAGGCGGGTACAGTCGATTTTTTAATTGCCTCTATTTGTATCAGGCATCATTGTTTCCTTTTGACGACGGATCACGATTTTAATTCAATCGCGAGGTGCTCAACCCTTAAGCTTTTAACGTAACGAAACGCTTCTTTCTCTCCCCGCTAACCGCTGCTTTCCTATATCTATTCTCGCTTGACGAACATCCGAAAAGCGATACACTTTTAATATGATGCGGAATCAACGCGGGTTTACCCTGATTGAAGTGATTATTACCATTGTTTTACTGGCTATTTTAACGTCTGGCCTCATGGCGATGTTTACGACCTTTTCGCAGAGCAACGGCGACCCTTCTGTCATGATCCAGGCGTCAGAGCTGGCGCAGGAAAAGATGGATCAGGTCATCGCTGACCGGTATAACCCGGCCAGAAGTTTTAATTATGTGACGACAGCGAATTATCCGGCTGAAAACCCTGTCGCCGGTTTCACGGGATTTAATCGAAGTGTCAACGTCATTTTTGTCAATACCGGAGCGTTAGACACCACAGTTTCCCCCGGTCCAACAAATTACAAAAAAATTACGGTGACTGTTAATTCTAATGCCGGAAGTGTTACAACCAGCACTTTAATTGGAAGTTATTAGAGCATTCTTATGCATGGAAAAACAGGTTCTCACTTATTCAATCATAAAGGTTTTACCATGGTCGAATTGGTAATCGTTATTGTTTTGATAGGATTTATCGCGATGACCGCAAGCCTCCTGATTGGCGAGGCGGCCAAAACGTATCAGAAAGAGGACAATTATTCCGCGGCCTTAAACCAGGGGCGCCTGGCACTGGAACGGATGGCGCGGGAAATCCGGATGATCAAAAACCAGTCGGCCATAACGACCTGCACGGCGACAAGGCTTGATTTTACCGATATTCAAGGAAACGCGATGACATACAATTATAACGGAACAACCACCTTGACCGACGGGGAAAATACGCTTGCGGATAACCTGAGCAGTTTTTCCTTTGCCTACAAGGATTCTTCAGGTAACCCTACCGCCGTCTGTTCCTCAATCTGGAACATTACTCTTAATATAACTCCCATTCAGGGGGGGGAGACGCTTCCTTTGCAGATCACGGTTCATCCGAGAGGTTTTTGATGGTTATTCGCAAAAATCAATCGGGTGTTGCGCTTCTCGCCGTGATTTTTTTGATGGTGGTGATCGCGTTTATCGGCGTCATGTTTTTGTCCCTTTCTTCTACCAACATGACTCAATCGGTCAATGAGGTCTACTCCAGCAAGGCCCTTTATATTGCCGAAGGAGGATTGGAAAGAGCCGGGAGATATTTATTAAAAAGAGAGGATGGAACACAAACTACCTATACCTGTGCTTCGTTCAATACGAGTACTTCCTTTAATGGCAGTGTTCCCGCCAATACAGCTTTGGGAAATGGCCAGTTTACGGTTGCATCGTATCCTTACAACATCACGGCTCCGGCTATATTATCTGCCGGCGGAATCGACAATTCAGCTGCGACGACGACGGTCCCTACAACATCGGGTAGTTTATCGGCCGCTGGATACGCGCCATTTGGACAGATTATGATTGATAAGGAAAAAATTAACTATACCTCCTTAAGTGCCAACGTTTTCTTGGGAGCGATTCGGGGTGCGGATGGAACCATTCGGGCTGTTCATGCAGGCGGGGCGCCGGTTGCTCAAACTCAGTGTGAGCTAACTTCTAATGGCGGAGTTCCCAATCTGAATACCGGCTCTGCCCAGCGTGTGGTGCGTCAGGCGGACATTCTTCAAACAGGCTGGGCGGTGGGAAAGTCCGGGGGAACCTCTAATCTTCGGCCATTAACCATTAACTGGAATGGATCCGCCTGGTCCGTACAGGACAATTCCCTCTTGAACACAAATAACGATCTTGAGGCGGTTAATTGTACAAGTCCGGTAGATTGCTGGGCGGTGGGAGAGCCCGGAGGCGCCAAACCTTTCATTATCCACTGGGATGGGTCTGCCTGGTCATTAAAGAACAACGGCGTAGCGGGCAATTACGATATGAAACTTCAATCAATCTATTGTAACAGTTCGACCGATTGCTGGGCGGTGGGAGAGCCCGGAGGCGCCAAACCTTTCATTATCCACTGGGATGGATCTGCCTGGTCACTGAAGAATACCGGCGTATCGGGCTACAATATAAAACTTCAATCGATCTATTGCGTCAGTTCGACCGATTGCTGGGCGGTAGGGAAAAATGGAACGTTGTTCCGTTGGGATGGATTAAGCTGGTTTACGGGAGATTCCGGTTTGCCCTGCTGCGCTCTGAACGGTCTAGAATTCAAAAGCATATACCTAATTGGACCCACGCGTCCAACTGTCGGCTGGCGGGAAGTGGTTCAGTGATTTGACAAAATCAGATTAGGCGGTATCTTTAAAATCAAAGGCTTGTTTTGAGCCTTTTAAAAAGACTCCAACTGTAGAAAGTTAAATTTAAAACTCTTACTGTTTTTAAACACCGAAGAACCGGACAAACTCAAATATGCGCACCTCCGAAATTTTAAATAAAATTAAAATCCCGCGGCATAAACTTTATTATCTGGAGCAAAAAGGTTATATCGCCCCAAAGCGGATTCCGATGGGCGATCTGGAGTCGAGGGATTATTCGAAGGAAGATTGCTTAAGAATTGAAATCATCTGGAAATACCTGAAAAAAGGGTACCGGCACCGGTCGGCTTACGAGCAGGCTATTAACGAAATCAATGAACTCAAAGGAAAAAAAGGATGAATTTAAATCGCCCGCTCATAGGGTTGGATATCGGAGATTCGAGTATCAAGCTCTCCGTCGTTTCTAAAAAAGAAAACAAACTCTCTCTCGACTATGCCGCCCATATCCCCCTCTCTCCCAGAAATCGCCGGAGTACCGATCAACGGCCTCTCGATCCCGAAGCCGGAGATGCCGAAGCCGGGGATAGAGGCGGCGCCTCTGAGGCTGAAAAAGTGATCAGCCTGAAATCGATTTTTAAAAATCATGCCATGAAAAAAGATCAAATCGTGATGAATTATGCGGGGAGGCCCCCTTTTATCCGCTATCTGAAATTTCCCGTCATGCCCGAAAATGAACTGGATGAGGCGGTCCGGTGGGAAGCCAAAAAACTGATCACAGAGCCGATGGAGACCCGGGTAATCGATTATGCGGTTCTGCAAAAAAAAGTTGAAGGAAATCAAAACATTCTCGAAATTATTCTGGTTGCCGTTGATAAAAGCGACCTTTCCGAAGGTTTGGGGGTTTTGTGGAAAGCGGGAATTTATCCCCGGCTTATGGATGTCAACCCGCTCGCTTTATTGAAAGTCGTCGAGCTTAACCACCCCGCGGAGATGAACCAGGAGATTGTTTTTATCGACATCGGTTCCACCAAAATGGAGGTCAACATCTCCCGTGAAATGGTCCTGCGGTTTACCCGCCAGATCTATCTGGGAGGAAACGGCCTCACCCGGGCGATTATGGAAAAAAAATCGGTTTCTTTCGAAGACGCGGAAATCCTTAAAAAAGAAGGGGGGTTTGCCGATCCTGAAACCGACGGGGCGATCAAAGGGGAGATAGACCGGATGGTTTTGGAAGTTCAGCGGTCGATAGATTATTACCGGACACAGTTCCGGGAAGGTCAGATCAGCAAAATTATTTTAATGGGTGGAACCCCTCTTATGCCCGGATTCCGGGACTACTTCGAAACCCAGTTGGATTTTCCGGTAGTTCTTGAAAACCCTTTCTCTTCAATGACCGGTCCGGCCGGTCTTCTTAAGGAGTTGAACCCGGTCAGCTCGCTCTGGGCCTCCTCCGTCGGCCTGGCTCTGCGGGGTAAAATTTCGGAGGCGCCGGCATGAAGAGAGAAATTAATTTAATTACGGATGAGTTTATTTTTGATCCTCTGAGGAAAATCAAACCGAAATTGGCGGCAGGGTGGCTGATCTGTTTGATTTTAGGGCTGGGATGGCTGATCGGGGCAAAAGCCATCGAATTGAAGCATACGAAAATCGAACTCACAAAACTCAACGCGACATTCGCGGAACGTTCAAAAGAAGAGCAGGATCTTGCGCTGTTTATTCAAAAAAACGGCCAGGGGGAAAATGAAACCTCTTTTCAGGAAGCGATTCGCTGGATTGACATCTTAAAGGTGACCGGCTCGATCGTCCCCGAAGGGGCATGGCTGAAAAGTATTGAAGGAGGGGTAAAAAAAGAGGGGACCGATCAATCGGCGTTTAAGGAGATTAAATTCAATGGTTTTGCGGTGACCCATGCCCCTGTCACGCTGTTGTTGTCCCGGCTTGAGCGCCAGCCGCTTTTTTCGCATGTCCGGCTTATTTATACCCTGAAAGGGCAAGTTCCGGAAGATCATTATATTCATTTTGAAATAACGGGAAAAATCAATTGACCTTTTTACAAAATATCACGCATCTGACGGGGTTTAAGCCATATCCCGTTTTAGGGAAAATCTACAAGGACCCGATTTATCTGGGAGTGGCGTTAACCCTTGTGATTACCGTTGCCGGCGGCCTGTTTTTCAACTCAAAAAATCGTGAATTAATAATATTAAAGGCGGAAGAGGTCCAGATAAAAAACAGGGTGGCTGAAAAAGAAAAAAATATCGCCCGCATGAACGAAGAAGTAAAAAAAATCAATGCCCGAATTCAAGAGAGAGCCATTTCAGCCGATCATTTGACCGCCAATGAACGGAAGATGTCCCAGGTTTTAGAAAAAATGGCGCTCTCATCGGCGGGACAATCGGTTGAGGTGGTCTCTTTCCGGCCCGTGTCGCTCACCGAAGGGGAAAAAGACGTTTTATTAACGGTACAGGTTAAAGTGAAAACCCGATTTAAAGAGATGGTCCCTTACCTCTCGAGACTGGACCATTTCCCTCAGCCGGTTAAGATTGACCGGGTTAAAATTGAAACCCTTGAAAATGAAACTCCTTTTATTAACGCGGAATTGCTGGTTTTAACCCGGATCAAAAAGGACGAAGGATGAAAAAACGAATTCTCCCTTTTCTGTTTGGAACCTTGATATTTTTACTCCATAGTTATCCCGTGATCGGGGCATCGGAGGCCGAACAGATGGATCATAATCCCGATCCTTTTCACCTTCCCCAAAAAAAGGTATTAAATCATTCAGCCCCCTCCGGCGTTCAGGTGGATCAGTGGAGATTAACCGGGATTATTGTCGGAAAAACAGGCGGAAAAACCGCCATTCTGAACAATCGGGTTGTTTCTGAAGGGAATCGGGTGGAGGGTGGAACGGTTTATAAGATCGAAGAGGACCGCGTTATTTTAAAAGGGGGTTTTGGAACCAAAGTGCTTCAGATACTCCCTTTTTTATCGGAGAGCCAATGAAAAAAAGGATAAGGACTATGAAAAAATCAGAGCGCTTGATCTTGTTGTTCTGTTTCGGGCTGATTCTGTTGTTTATTGAAAATGCCTGGTGTCAGGAGCAGATCGTCCGAATTTCCCCCCTGGGAGAAGGCCAGGAGGGGATTCCCCGTTTTTCTCTTGAATTCAGGGAGGCCGATATTAAAGATGTCCTCCGGGCAATCGGACAGGAGAATCGGTTGAACATTATCATCCGCGAGGAGGTAAAAGGGAAGGTGACGTTAAGTTTTAAAAATGTGACCCTGGATGAGGCGCTGGGAGCGATCTTAAAAAACCAGAATCTCTGGGCCAGTAAAAACGGGTCGATCCTGACCATTTCAAAGCCGGTATCTCCCGAGGGAGAAGAAGATTTAGTCACCCGGATGATTCCGGTCAGTTATGCCAGCGTGAAAGAGCTCCAGGAATCGGTGAGAGGCTTATTAACCAAAAAAGGGAATATTTCAACCGTTGTCAGATCAAATACCTTAATTATAAAAGATATTCCTGAAAATGTGGATCGAATCGCCGATTTAATCAAGACCCTCGATACCAGGACGCCACAGGTGATGATTGAAGCGAGAATTGTCGAGGCCAGTACGAATTTTACGAGAGAGCTGGGGATTCAATGGGGCGGCTCCTACACCAGTGGGAATATGACGATGGCCGGGGGCGCTATTAAGACCAACTCCACAGATACATTTTATACCCCTTTATCGGGCGGGATAGGTTTGAGCGGAGCTCCCTTTGCCGTCAACCTTCCGGCTTTGGTCGGGCCTGGATCCGGAGGGTCCCTTGGGTTCTCTTATGCCAATATCGCCAATAATCTTCTGTTGGACTTGCAGTTGTCGGCCATGCAAGATACCGGCAAAGGGAAAATTTTATCAAATCCCAAGATATTGACGCTGGATAACAAAGAGGCCAGGATTTCAAGCGGTTCTGAAATTTTAATTCCCACAGCAACGCTGATTACAAGCGGCGCAAGCAGCGGCGGGTCAGCGACCGGCTCTTCTGCGACCAGCGGTGTGACCACGATTAGCGCCAAGCTGGAACTGGTAGTTACCCCGCATATTACGCCCGACCATCAGATATTGATGCATATTAAGACCGAAAAAAAAGAGCCTGATTACAGCCGGCAGATACAAAATATTCCGCCCTTAAATACACGGTCTGCCGAAACAGATCTTTTAGTCAAAGATGGGACGACAGTCGCTATCGGGGGAATTTTAACGAAAAATGAATCGGTGAGTGAAAATGGTGTCCCCTTTTTGTCAGATATTCCGATTTTAGGATGGTTCTTTAAGAAACAGAACAAAGGGGATCAGCAAACCGAATTGATTATTTTTATCACCCCGTCGGAATTTAATGCGGAAACTGCGGCTAAAAAGGAGTAGTTTTAAAAGTCCAGAAATTGTTCAAAACTGACGTTTTTTGTCATCTTCCCTTTTGAGTTGTAACACAGCATTAAATAAATCATTATAAATCAAATAGTTATGTTAGTCAAAAGTGGGTATGATCTTTGCTTATTATAAGGGCAAAGCGAGAGGATTGTCTTGTTAATGAATTGTTAAAACAAGCCTGTCCGGGTTTTTTTAGACTTGACTTTATAAAATGCAGTATGTTAGTGTCTGCTCCGTTTGTTTGACACAAAAGAAGATAAGCCACGTTGTGGAACCACTCCGCAGAGCGGGCCTGGATGGGAGGATAGAAAAATGGAAAAAAAACATGAAGAATCATATACCATCATGGTGCTTCCCAATCCGGCATCCAAGACATACCGGTTTTGTGTCACAAAAAAGACATTGAAAAGGATTATCGGGATTTCTTCTTGCGGGGTTCTTTTATTATTATTTTTCCTCTTTCAATATTTTTATCTGATCGGCGAGACGTGGGAGTTGAATTCCCTCCAGAAAGAAGCTGTTTCCCAGAAGCTTCAGATCCAGATGTTTTCCAGCCGGATTGACGATTTAAAAAAGCAGATGATTCGGTTAAAAGAGCTTGATGCCAAGCTCCGGGTCATTGCCGATGTCGGCCCTTCAAAAGTGAATACCGAGTTTTTGGGAATGGGAGGGGCGGAGGCCGCCAGCCCGATTGAAAATTTAATAGAAAATAAAGAAAATCCCACAGGCATGGTCAAAAAAATGGAGCAGGATATTTCTCTGCTTCAGACCGCTTCGGTCCAGCAGGAGGCGAGTTTCCAGGAGTTAAGAGATGTGATGAAAGAGCATCAGTCGGTATGGACGTCAACGCCGTCTGTCTGGCCGGTGAGAGGGTGGCTGACCTCCGGATTTGGTAACCGCGTCTCTCCTTTTACGGGGATGGTGTCCCTTCATAAAGGGATTGATATTGCCGCGAAATCGGAAACCCCGATTACCGCTCCGGCATCCGGAATTGTCCGTTACGAAGGGTATGACAGCGGTTTTGGCCGTGAGATCAGAATTGATCATGGCTACGGGATGGAGACCGTTTACGGCCATCTGGCAAAATCGGCGGTCAAAGTCGGCCAGCGGGTCAAAAGAGGGGATGTCATCGGTTATGTCGGGAGTACCGGGCTTTCAACCGGCCCGCATCTCCATTATGAAATCCATGTGAATTCGGTTCCGATTAATCCGCTTAAATATATCATCAATTAAAGCAATTGCCCTTGATGATCAGGGTAAGTTTTTTAAAGCCCGGAGGAAGGATCCTCCGGGCTTTTTTTGATTAAAAATGATGGTCTCGTAAGAAGTCGTCATTCCCGCGAAAGCGGGAATCTAGGAAACACATAACAACTTGAAAAAACTGGATTCCCGTTTGCACGGGAATGACAGAAAACAGCTTTTTCAGACTTTTTACGAGACCCTCAAAAATGGATTTCAAAAATAGTTTTTTAACAAAAATTATGTTATATTTCAAATTATATTGATATTAACAATTTTATAATAATATTGACATATTTAGACACAATAGACTTTTTCTTGGATTCCCACTTTCGTGGGAATGACAAAGAGAGGTTTTCGGATTTGCACAGATCCGTCATACCCGCGAAAGCGGGTATCCAGTCAAATGAGTTGTTTCTATTATGAGACCAGTAATATGAAGGATGAACGGACCGGATGTTTGGAATTTTAAAGAAAATCATTAAAAGTAAGAATGACCGCGAATTAAAGCGGATGTGGCCTGTCGTCCATCAAATCAACGCGCTGGAGCCGGAGATTTCGGCTCTTTCGGATTCCGGGCTTCAAGCCAGGACTCCGGAGCTGAAAAAACGGCTGTCAGAAGGAGCCTCCCTGGAACAGATTCTCCCCGAGGCGTTTGCGGTGATGCGGGAGGCCTCAAAAAGAGTTTTAGGAATGCGCCATTTTGACGTTCAGCTCCTGGGGGGGCTTGCCCTCCACGAGGGAAAAATCTCGGAAATGAAAACAGGGGAAGGAAAGACGCTGGTGGCAACCCTCCCTGTCTATTTGAACGCATTGGCCGGAAAAGGGGTCCATGTCATCACGGTGAACGATTATCTGGCAAAAAGAGACAGCCAGTGGATGGGACAGGTCTATCGCTTTTTGGGGCTGACGACGGGGTTGATTCAGCATGATCTCGAAGATGGCGAACGGCAGGTTGCTTATGGGTCCGACGTGACCTATGGCACCAATAATGAATTCGGGTTTGATTATTTAAGAGACAACATGAAATTTGACGTGGCCCATTTTGTTCAGCGGCCGCTTCATTATGCCATTGTCGACGAAGTCGACTCCATTTTAATCGATGAAGCGAGAACCCCGTTGATTATTTCGGGCCCCTCCGAAGAGTCGACCGACCTTTATTACAGGGTCGACAAGGTCATTCCTTTTTTGAAGCCCGAGGTGGATTATACGGTTGAAGAAAAAACCAAAACGGCGGCGCTGACCGACGAGGGGAACGTAAAGATCGAGCGCTCTCTCGGCGTTCAAAACCTTTACGATCTGTCGAATCTTTCGCTGGTCCATCATGTCCAGCAGGCGCTCAGGGCCCATGTCCTTTTTAAAAGAGATGTCGATTATGTGGTGAAAGAGGGAGAAGTCCTCATTGTGGATGAGTTTACCGGCCGGCTGATGCCGGGCCGGCGGTGGAGCGACGGGCTCCATCAGGCGATCGAAGCCAAAGAAGGGGTAAAAATCGCCAGCGAAAACCAGACCCTGGCCACGATTACCTTTCAGAACTATTTTAGAATGTACAAAAAACTGGGAGGAATGACAGGCACGGCCGACACCGAAGCCGCCGAGTTTAACAAGATTTACAATTTAGACGTTATGGTGATTCCTTCCAACCGGCCGATGGTCCGGCTCGATTATCCCGATGTCATTTACCGGACCGAAGCCGAAAAGTTTAAAGCGATTGCCGAAGAGATCGAAGCCCTGAATCAAACCGGACAGCCGGTTTTAGTCGGGACCATCTCCATTGAAAAGTCGGAAAGACTGAGCGCGCTTCTCAAGAAAAAAGGGGTCAAACATTCCGTCTTAAACGCCAAATATCATGAAAAAGAGGCGGAGATTATCGCCCAGGCGGGGAGAAAAAACGGGGTGACCATAGCGACCAACATGGCAGGCCGCGGAACAGACATTTTATTGGGAGGGAACCCCGAGTTTGTTTTAAAAAAGGAATTTGAGAAAAATGAAGATGCTCCGCCTGAAGAGATTGAAAAAAGGGCCCGCCAATTAAAAGCGGAGTCCGAAAAGGAAAAGCAGGAAGTGATTGCCCTGGGGGGACTCCATATCCTCGGGACCGAAAGGCATGAGAGCCGCCGGATTGATAATCAGCTCAGAGGGCGTTCGGGGAGGCAGGGAGATCCCGGTTCGTCCAGATTTTTTCTCTCCCTTCAGGACGATCTCCTCCGGATTTTCGGCTCCGACCGGATATCGGGGATTATGGGGCGGCTCGGGATGGAAGAGGGGATCCCCATTGAAGCGGGGATCGTCACCCGCGCCATCGAAAACGCGCAGAAAAAAGT
>JACQBY010000172.1 GCA_016201875.1 Nitrospirota bacterium | reverse complement strand
TTAACAAAAACCACACATAGTGGCTTTTTTTTTTTTTTTCTTGGAGCATTTCCCATATTTGATATGAGAGAATTAGCCCAATTCATTGATTTTGGTGGAAATTCCCCTTTTTTAAGGTCAAAACCTGTTTTAATTTTTCTTAAGGTTAATCCTTTTTTTATCCCGTCTCTTGTTAATTGAACAATCTCTTTTTGAGATAGTGTTGATTCCCATATTTCGATAGTTTTCAAGCCGAGATTAAGGCCTATGTGAAAAATTGCATGGCAGGCTACACAAATAGTGGCTAGGTTTTTTGGACTATTATCATCACTATCTTTTACATGATGAATATTCATATATTTCAAAGCTTGATGTCCACAACCAACGCAGGTGTTATTATCCCTCTCAAGAACAAATTTTCTAATGCGATTCTACTCGCCGGATTTTGGACGTTCTGGATACCATAAGTCAGGATTTATTATTCCAGGCCGTAAAACAATCTTTGGTTTTTTTAAGGTCATTTTTCTCCTTTGTAATCAGCTAAGCCGTATCACTCAGCTTCTCAACAGCATCCTCCAAAAAACTATCTCCAAGATGGGTATATCTGTCTGTCATTGCGATCGTGGAATGTCCTATCAACCGAAATAAAATAGGGACAGACACTATTTTTGTTCTATTAATTTTCTCACGGTGGAAATAAAAAGATCTGATCCTGGTTATTTGAGCGAAACATGCATCTCCTCCAACAAGAGCTTCTAATGCCCTTCCCAAAGCATATCCCTTTAAAGGATTCACAAAAATAACGACTCATTGCTTAGGTTCCTGGTGTAGTGTCTCTTGAATGACTGGTGTTATATTGGCCCACGACTCCTCTCCCCTTGTGGGAGAGGCTGGGAGAGGGGTCTAACATCAACTTTCACCCTCCCCTACCCCTCCCACGGAGTGCGGAACGGGTTGTCCGCTCAAGGGAGGGGATAGGGCATGAATAACACCAGTTGTTTATGAGGTATTCTATTCCAGAATATTCAAGACCGTGACGTCGTTGGAATACCAACCGGTGACATAGACCCGTTTTCCGTCGGGAGATACGGCCAGACCAGAAGGGTTTTTTAGAACCGGGTAGGTCAGGATGACCCTGTTTTCATCTACATTAATCACTGAAATTGAATCAGATTTGTAATTGGCCACAAAGAGCCTTTTCCCATCCGATGAGAGATCGATCGTTTTGGGATGCTCCCCCACCTTGATTTTATTGATCAGAGCGTATGTGGCGGTATTGATAACCCAGACCTCCCCCGCCCCCCAATGCGTGATAAACGCTTTTTTCCCATCTTTTGAAAAGACGATATGCCGGGGATTATCGGTTGTCGGAATGGTATGGGTGACCCGGTTGCTTCCGGTATCGATCACGGAGACATTTTTACCCCGAAAATTGGCGACATAAAGCTCATGTCCCTCCGGAACCAGCGTTATTCCCCTGGGAACAGCCCCGACCTCCACCGTCGCGATGATTTTAAAATCCCCTGTGTTGATTACCATCACGTTATTGGATGCCCAGTTTGAGACATAAACGAGTTTTCCGTCGGGACTGACCGCGACCCCTTTTGGCTTATCGCCGACCGTGACAAGATGAATGACTTTTCTTGCCGGATAATCGACGACCGACAATGTCCCCCCTCCCCAATTGGTGATATAAAGGCGGTTTCCATCGGGAGAAAAGGCCATTTCAACCGCTTCGGAGGGGAGAGGAACCGTTTCGACCACAGTCAGGCTTTCGAGATCGATGATGGAAAAACTTTTAGACTCAAAATTGCTTACGACCGCTTCTTTTCCCCCCGGAACGATCAAAACAGCTTTGGGGAGCGCTCCTACCGGTATTTTTGCGACCCGATCCAAGGTTAACCCATGAGCGGAAAGGGAAACGTTAAAAAGGAGGAGAAGAAAAGAGAAAACTCTGATAAAGGACATGGAAGAATTCCGGTTATTTCTATAAAAGGTATATAAAGGAACCCTCCCTGTCAAGTTCCGGATAATTTCCTCTTGACACCCTCTGGCTGGAATGCCTAAAATGACTCATAGTTTCGATATTTCGAAACCTATTATTACCTTAAGGATTCCTTCTATGCAGAAAAATCAAAACAACCTGGAAGACCAGGTGTACCGGCTCCATGCCGAGATCTGCTCCATCCTGGCCAATCCCAAGCGGCTGAAGATCATTCATACCCTTCGTGAGAAAGAGTTCTCTGCCGGGGAGCTCCTTTCGATTCTTAAGGTCCCTAAAGCCAACCTCTCCCAACAGATGGCTATCCTGAAACAAAAAGGGGTGGTGTTGGCCCGCCGCGAGGGGAACACCGTTTATTACCGGCTGGCCCGGCCCAAGATTCTCAAGGCGTTCGACCTCATGCGGGAACTTCTGTTTGAAGTGTTAGCGGATCAGCAAAGATTGTTAAAGGAATACAGCCAGCGAAATAAAAATAATCGGTCTGCCGGGGAGGCCAAACATGCCAAATGAACTGCTTATCCGGTTGACCGGTTTCTTAGGCGTTTTTATCTCGATGGCCCTCTGGGAGGTCCTGGCCCCGCGCCGTCCCCTGACTACCTCAAAACCAAAACGCTGGTTTTCAAACCTGAGCATTGTTTTCCTGAATACTTTCGTTGTCCGCTTCCTTTTCTCCACCCAGGCGGTTGGATTGGCTGTTATCGCTAATCAGAAAGGCTGGGGGGTACTTCATCTTCTGGGGTGGTCCGGAGGGATGGCCGGGATCACAGCGGTGGTCATTCTCGATCTCGTGCTCTATCTTCAGCATGTGATGTTCCATGCTGTACCCATCCTGTGGCGGTTTCATATGATGCACCATGCCGACCTGGATGTAGATGTCACCACCGGAGCCCGCTTTCATCCGGTGGAGATCATTCTGTCCATGGTCATTAAGCTGGCCGCGGTGGCCCTGATTGGCGCCCCGCCCATGGCCGTTCTCCTCTTCGAGGTTCTGCTCAATGCCACCGCCATGTTCAACCATAGCAATGTCCGCATGCCGAAGGGTCTGGATCTCGTCCTGCGATGGGTCATCGTGACCCCCGACATGCACCGGATTCACCATTCCGTTATTCGGGAAGAGACCAACAGCAACTTTGGGTTTAATCTCCCCTGGTGGG
>JACQBY010000171.1 GCA_016201875.1 Nitrospirota bacterium | reverse complement strand
TTTGTGTCGTTTTCGAGAATACGGCCCCTCCGGTGAAGCCACATCAAGTGAACCGATTTAGATCCGATCTGGCGGGCCAGGGAAGGAAGCTCGACCAGGTCGCGGATATTCTCCTTCGTTACAACGGAGGTGATGGAGGTTTCAAAACCAAGGTCGCAGGCTCTCCTCGCCCCTTCTAATATCTTGTCAAACGTCCCTTCTCCCCGGATCGGATCGTTGATTTCTTTCCGGGTTCCGTCAAGACTGATTTGAAGTTTTACTCGTTCCCGGTTTAAGGTTTTTAATTCTTCCTGCCTTTGACCGGAAAAAAGGGTGGCATTGGTTAAAATAATCAACTCCCGGTTATTGACCTCGGTCACATACCGGATCAGGTCAAAGATGTCTTTCCGGGCAAAAGGCTCTCCCCCGGTAAAATAAAACCTCAAAACCCCTAAATCTACCGCTTCATCAATCACCTGTTTGATCTTTTCATAGGATAAACCCGGATCCCCATCCGGTGAAGAGGAGACCAGACAATGGGTGCAGGTCAGATTACAGGAGTTATTCGTATGGATCCAGAATTCTTTCAGATTTGGTTTCTTTAAAAAAGATTCCCGGCCCGGATAAAAAGGAGGAACAACAGCCTGAGTGGCGATCAGCCCTCTTCTTTCCACATCCGAAAGAAAGGTCTCGACATGGCCTAACGCCTTCGAGGCTTCAACCCTATATTCCTGACCATAGATTCGGGAAAGGTCAGACAACGTATTTTTCCCGTTCACATGGGACAAAATAAAGGCTCCCCGGCGATCGGTCGAAATCCAGTTGGGAGCATTTCCGTCAATTAAATAATAAATCCCGGTCTTTTCAAAAGTTGTGTAGGCAGGGACAAAGAATACATTTTTTTCGTTGAATAGTTTCATGGATTAAACACCTCCAAAATTTAATGAAAAACAGCCTGTAATGATTCTGATTTCAAATTTAAGCTTCATAATATCTTGGTATACTTTTTAAAGATGTAGGATTTCATACTATTTATGATAAAGAGTTTTCTCTAAAATCATTAGAATGGTTTACAAAGATTCGGTTCGCTAAATCAATCCTGGTCAGGAGTTAACAGGTTTAGACTCCTGACGGCGAATGATTAAACTTTCTCCTGGCCCTGGATACAAAAACATGGGCCTTGTTTTTCCGGTTTGAATCAATTGTGGGATCGAGAATTTTACCGCAGGTCACGCAGCGCCATCCCTGAAAACTCATTTTACCGGTATCATCGAGATAATCAAAAAAGTTTTCATACAACATGAATCCGTTACATTTGGGGCATTTCATGATTCTCTCCCTGGAATAAACTTCAGCAGTCCAGATGAAATCGGTGATTTCATCTGGTCCATGCAAACCACTTTTTCAGAATGTTTTTCTTTTTCTCAGTAAAGGTGCTCTTACGCCATGCGATGGAGACCTTTTTGATCACTTCCGCCTGGGTGGGATAAGGATGAATCGTATTACTGATCGCTGCAAGTCCTATTCCTCCCTTTATGGCGACTGTACACTCACTAATCAGATCTCCGGCATGGGCCGCTACGACGGTTGCACCCAGAATTTTGTCGGTCCCTTTTTTAACATGGACCCTCGCAAATCCTTGATCGTTACCATCCAAAATCGCTCGATCAACATCTTTGAGCCCGACCGTAAAGGTTTCAACATTCATCCCTTTAGCTTTTGCATCCGCTTCGTACAATCCCACATGAGCAATTTCGGGATCGGTATAAGTGCACCAGGGAACGATTAAAGAATCGGTGCTTGCAAAGCCCAATCCAAAGGGGTGAGGAAAAAGAGCATTTTGAATCAGGATCTGAGCGGCGGCATCTGCGGTATGCGTAAACTTGTACCGGGAACAGATATCCCCTGCGGCAAAGATACGAGGGTTTGAAGTCTGAAGCTTTTCATTGACCGTGACCCCGAATTTGGGATCATAATCCACTCCCCCCTTTTCCAGGCCTAATCCCTCCACATTGGGGGCCCGGCCAAGTCCAATTAAAATCTCGTCGACCACCGCCTCATTTCTTTCTCCGTTGACCTTATAATAAAGTATTTTTTCCTTTCCCAAAACTTCTATACGGATCACACTGGAATCAAAAAAAAATTCTACCCCATCTTTTTTCATCTGATCCTGAACAATGGAGGCCGCGTCCGCATCTTCACGAATGAGAATCTGCCCGGTCTTCTCAAACAGGAAAACCTTGCTTCCAAAGCGGGCAAAAGCCTGTGCTAACTCGCAACCAATCGGTCCCGCGCCAAGCACCGCCAGCCGCCGGGGAAGATCCGTCAAGGTAAATACGGTTTCGTTATTTAAAAACCCGGCCTCTTTTAATCCTGGAATAGGAGGAGAAGCCGCACGAGCCCCGGTACAAATGGCTGCTTTTGAAAACAGTAAGGTTTTTCCATCAACCTCAACCGAGTCCGGCCCTTTAAATCGTCCCTCACCGATAAAAACATCCACTCCCAGCTTCTTATAACGATAAGTCGAATCGTTACCGCTGATCTGTGATCTTAACCTCCTCATTCGCGCCATTGCCGCGGCAAAATCATATTTGATTCCGCCGGTCACTCCGATTCCAAAATCACCGCTGTTTCGAACCTCCTCCCAGACTCTGGAAGCGCGAATCATCCCTTTGGAAGGGACGCAACCGACATTCAGACAGTCGCCCCCGATCAGATGACGTTCAATTAAAGCGACTTTTGCCCCCAGGGCCGCGGCAATGGCCGCAGTCACCAGGCCTGCTGTCCCGGCGCCAATCACCACGAGGTTATATTTACCTTCAGGGGTTGGATTAATCCATTGCGGAGGATGGACATTTTGAATTAATGCACGATTATATTCATCCTCAGGAAGAATTTTTCCAAGTTCAATTTTCTGCATACCTCTCCTTGTGAAGGACATTATGGTCAGTAAAATCCCTTTCAGTCCTGCCGATCGGGATCATATTTCAAAACCTCCTTCTATTTAAAGAGAACCTATCTTCTACTTCCACCTTGTTCTTGGTTTGAATGCTCCATTTTGTCTTTTAATACCTGGACCAAATGTTCCAAAAGGGGTTCTCCTACAGAAAAAACCTCCCCATCCAAAACGAAGGTAGGAAAAATAAAAATCCCCAGCAATTTCGCGCGGGCTCGATCTTCTTTCTCTGACCGAAGGATCAGTTTGATCCCCGGCACCTTCCTTACAGCCTCTTTTGCTAACGCCATGGCAGATGGGGCTGAAATACAGCGGGGAGAGAGAAATAGTTCGAGAATAACCATAAGCAAGTTTAGCCTTATTTATCGAATAAAAATGTGGGATGGCATACAAAAATCATTTTTATGAAGTTAATATTATTATTTGATCCTTGAATTATGGAATTTTATCGGAATTTCTATTTTTTTAGCATGAAAAGGAGATCAACGATGTGTCCGTTTGCGGTAAATAACAGGAATCGCGATAACGAGGGAAAATAAAATGAGGCCTATGACAAGTTCCCTGGGAATTTTACCTTTGATGATTTCCAGAAGGGAACTGCTAAAGGGCCTGCGACATAAAAGTGGGTTTTTAGATTTGCCTCTTTTTTTTGGTTATGTTATTGTAGAATAATATCTACAATAAGGAGGTTGACTATGGTGGATATCCAAACGATTCAAGTCCGGCGAGAGGCTATTCTGAGC
>JACQBY010000170.1 GCA_016201875.1 Nitrospirota bacterium | reverse complement strand
TGTACGATCCGTTTACCGGCCTCACCCGCTTCGGCGCGAGGGATTATGACGCGGAGACGGGGAGATGGACTAGCAAAGACCCGATTAGGTTTACCGGAGGGGATACCAATTTATATGGGTATGCCCAGGATGATCCCGTAAACTTTATAGATCCGTTAGGCTTAGCTGCAATAGATATAGAAATCGCTTTGCAGCTATTGAGACAAAACTTGCCTAATATGAATGTGCCAAATCAGATTGCTGTGACGGAAATGAATAATGGGCTTGGAGGATATACTTCCCCGTTGGGTAACATTTATCTTAATTCGAAATATTTGGATAAGCTGAATGATCTAACAGCACAAGACCTATTAAGAGATTTGACCCATGAAGTTATTCATAGTGACCAATCATTTTGGGAAAGAATGAAAGATTGGTTTGATCCTAGTCACCCAGATGTTTACAAACAAGCCGCCGAAATATCCGAAAAGCTATATGATGAATTTAACAAAAGAAGAAAGAGAGTATGTCCTACAAATATTCCGTAACGTGTTTGATTTCGTTAGCACTAATTGCGCCCCTTATTTTCATTCAAGGGTGTTCCCAAACAGATAATTTTTTTGTAGACCAAGCTACATTCTTAGATTTAGAAAAACATCAAGAATATCAATCTATGACAAATAACCCAAAGATTTTGAAATTGGAAGATCCATTATTTTTGTTCAAAGGGCACAACCTCAAGTCAGGGTCAGGAACCATTTTGACCTTTAGATACCGTAATAAAGGGGAGCTATTTAAGATTGACACGGCAAAATTTGAATATTTAACGATCTATTTGCCGAATGGGTTCGGGGATAAAAGGGACATTAACTTAGAGGGTATAAACAACGTGATCGTATTTTATAGTGAAGGAGGGGTTTCTTTCCCAACAGAAGGTTGTTTTGGATATTTAGATAAAGGGCGGATCCAGTTAGAAAAAAAGACAGCTAACAATCTTTATGTTAGTGTTGATTTGGAAGCAAATCTAATAAATCCACATGGTTGGAATTATTGTGGAGTCACTCAAATAAAAAAATCAAATTTATTAGTACGAAAACAACTTTCTGACATAAGCCCCTTGTAAGTATCCGGATGTCCTGATTTTTGCTATGTCCAGGATGATCCTGTTAATTCGATCGCAAAACAAAAGGGTCAGGTCTATTTTATTGTCATTCTCCTACATTTTTACTCATCAGTCCTCTCACTGACGTAAAGCAAAAATGTCAACTAAATAGACCTGACCCTACTCTGCTAAGATGAATATACTAATGGACGGACTAATTTCTTTTTGAAGTGAAGTACGAAGCTTCTTTTATCTTGGAACAAAACGCGCCAATGACGCTAAAACATCGGAGGCATCCAGATTGCCTTTTATTCCGGCATCTAAAAATAGATCCATGACTTCAATCGGGTTCATGTTTAAATGGCGCGCTGCCTCTCTTAAGGTTATCTTACCCTGTTTGTAAAGATTGCCAACGTAAGTTTCAAATCCAATTCTAATCAATTTTCTCATCGCAATAGATTCTTCGATTTTTTCTTCTTTTTCCACAAGTTCTATGGCATCCATCATTTCTTTGGGAATTCTAATTGATTTTGTTTTCATCGTTTTCTCCATCTGGACAATACCTCTTTTATCGCGTAATATTCGTCATCGCCTATATACGGAAAGAGGGACTCCAATTTTTCTTCAGCCTGAATAATTGATAATTTTCCTTCTTTTAATAACATGGGAATAAATACGGCTGATGTAACATACGGGATGTCAAATAAGCGTAGACGTTTAATAAACTTTTTATCATCACTGCAAACAGCATCATATTTCCCCTGGCGAAAAATAGCAAAAACATCCTCTTCCCCTTTCTTGGACGAAGAAGTATGCGTAATGATCTTTAACAAACGTTTTTCCAGATTTTCTTTGATGACTTCCGAGTCAGGGTATTCACCTGCATGATCAATAACCTCTTCTTTTACAAGTTGTGGAATCATCACGGTAAAATGATGACAGACAAGTTCCTTCAAATTTGCCTTGGTCAACTTAATAAGAGAATCGGCATCCATTAATACCTTCATATGCAATACATTGTAATAAATAGAATACGGTCTGTCAACAAGTTACCAGAGCCCAAGAACAGAGATAGAGATTCCCCGGCATTCCCTCTATGACGTTTCCCCGAATAACCGGTTTCCTCTTGATATTCTCCTTGAACTTAATTACTGTTTTCATGAAGCGGCTCCTTTCTGTTAGGGTGAAACAAATCTCGACAATTTATTTCACCACTTTAAGGACCGCTTCTTTAATTTTCAACTAACTTTAGCACGCACTCCTCCCTTGATGGGAGAGGGTTAAGGTGAGGGTAAAGGATGACCCGATCTGTTTTGCGGCTTGACAGAGCCCTCCCCTCTTCGATAAGGTTAAAATCTATGTTAAAAGCCATTATTTTCGATTTTAACGGGATCATCGCCGATGATGAGCCGATCCATTTTGAACTCTTCGCCAGAGTCATGGCTGAAGAACGGATTTTAATTTCCCGCGAAGAATATAATCAACTTTATCTCCATTTAAATGACCGCGACGCGTTTGAAACCGGAATAAAGAGGCACGATCAGACCGTACCACTTGAAAAAATCAACCAGCTCATTCACCGGAAAAGCGCCTATTATAATGATTTTATGTCCACCCGCGACCTCTTATTCCCCGATGCCGCGGATTTTATTAAAAAAGCCGCTCTTCTCTATCCGCTGGCGATTGCTTCGGGGGCCCTTTGCGGGGAAATTGAGTTTATCCTGAAAAAAGCCGGTCTTCTCGACTCCTTTCCCGTCATTATCGGCGCGGAAAAGGCCGTTCATGGAAAGCCTCATCCCGAATGTTATCTGACCGCTTTAACGGAATTAAATAAACATTTCAAGAAAAACCCTGCCATTAAACCGTCTGAAGTTCTGGTCATTGAAGATTCGGTGGGAGGAATAGTGGGAGCACACCATGCCGGCATGGTGTGCCTCGCCGTGACCAACAGCTACCCGGAAAACGACCTGATCGAAGCTGATTTCATCGTTGATTCATTAAGTGACATCGATTTTTTAAAAATCGGACACCGGTTTGAAAAGTAATTTTTTTTATTCTTTTTTCCTCCTTCCGCCTGAAGAAAGAAATGCCCTCCTGGCTTTCTACGCTTTCTGCCGGGAAATTGACGACCAGGTCGATCTCGCTTTATCGTCAGACGGTCATTCCGCGGGTTCTTCAAAAAAAATGGAGATCATCCGGGAATGGCGGTCAGAATTAATAGCCACCTTTAACGGTAAACCGGCACATCCCCTGACCGTTAAACTTAAACCTTTTATCGAACAGTACCGCCTTTCCCATGAATATTTTGACGAAATCCTCAATGGGATGGAGATGGATATTCTTCAATCCTCTTATGCCACCTTTGACGGCCTGAAACTTTATTGCTACCGCGTGGCCTCTGTGGTCGGGCTGATCTGCATGGAGATATTCCAGGACCGGTCTTTTCCGGCCAAAGAGTGCGCGATTCATTTAGGAACCGCTTTTCAGATGACCAATATCCTGAGAGATATTTTTACAGACCTTAAAAAAGGACGGATTTATCTCCCCGAAGAAGACCTCGTTCAATTCTCTTATTCTGAAACTGACCTTGGAAACCGGGTGATCTCTGCCGAGTTTGCCCGACTGGTCGAGTTTGAAATTGCCCGGACAAAAACTTATTATGACATCGCGGAAAGAAGGCTGAACGAATGCCGGAATCCAGGACGTCCGGCGATTGAAGTGATGTTAAAAACCTATTTTCAACTTCTCTTGAAGATTGAAAGGAATATCCGGGTTCTTGATAGAGAAGAGATTGCCCTTTCTCTTTTGAAAAAGGCAGCCATCGCAGGAGAGGTCTGGTTTTCCGGAAAGCTTAGAAGATTTAAAACTGGTTTAAATAGTTGATCAATTGCCGCAGGCGGCCGAAATTTCTCCGGTTGAACCGGAAAGTGATTCTCTCCAGATGATTCAAGTCAGGGTAACTTGTTTCCTCTTCGGGCAAAGGGTTGGTCTTTTTAAACTCTCCATCCACAAGAATGTCCTTAAATTCCCTGTTGAGGCCGCTCAACATCTGATCACTCACCGGATGATTTAATCGCATCACCAGCTTTTCACGAACAAACTGTAATGAATGGTAGTTGTCATAAAAACGGGTCATCTCTTCAACCGCTTCATCGACGGTTGTCACAATTTTAAAAAGGGAGAGATCATCCGGCGATATGAGGCCCCTGTCCAATAAACAGGTCTCAATAAAAGCCTTCCATTTTGTCCAGTAAGGCCTTGAAGGATTTTCCATAAAAACAACCGGCAGGGGATCGCACTTTCCTGTCTGGAGCAATGTCAGGGTTTCAAACCCTTCATCATGGGTGCCAAATCCACCCGGGAAGAGGATCACCCCGTTTGTTTCTTTGATAAAAATAAGCTTCCGGGTGAAAAAATATTTAAAAGTGACCAGTTTCGGGTCATTTTCAATAAAGAGGTTTGCCGATTGTTCAAAAGGAAGCATAATATTGACACCAAACCCCTTTTCGGCTCCCGCTCCCCCCTGGGCCGCTTTCATAATCCCGTCACCTGCCCCTGTAATCACCATAAAATCTTTTTTAGCCAGCGCCTCTCCCAACCGGAAGGCCGTCTTATAGTCGGGATCCTCTTCATGGGTCCGGGCAGAGCCGAAAATGCTGACCTTCTTGATTTTCCGGTAAGGAGCAAATATTTTAAAACCATATCTTAATTCTTTGAGGGCCGTACTCAGGATTTTCATATCGAGACGGTCTGCGTCTATTTCAATCAGCTTTGTCATGGTGACAAGCATCTGTTGAATCAGATCGGCATTTTCAAAACCTTTACCCATTTCGGCCAAATGGAGAGCAATTTCCTCCATCGTCTGGATCTGTTTCCCGCCACCCTTTTCTCCCTTCATATTCACAGGAGCGGATGTATTTGACCTTTTTATCTCTGATTTAACCGGTTTTTTTGCTTTAGCGGAATTGTTCAATTGAAACACCTCTTATGATAAGTGCTGTATGGATATTTACAAATATGCCCATTTATCCGTCATTCCGGCATGTTTTAAGCCGGAATCCAGTGACTTTGCTTACGTATTTTCTTGAAAACACTTGGATTCCCGATAGAGACATTCGGGAATGACGAAAAAGTGCCGCTGTAGTGTTATTATAGAAGAATAAACGTTTTACAAACAAGCGCCACCACTAATTTCCGGCAATGGTCATTTTTGATATCCTGAGTGTGGGGGCAACCACCGACCCGTTAAACACGAGATCATTCCCTACCCGGTCAATATTTAAAAACATCTCTTTTAAATTCCCCGCGACGGTGACTTCTTCCACCGGATAAGTCAGTTCTCCATTTTCAATCCAGATGCCGGCGGCTCCTCTCGAAAAATCTCCCGTGATCATATTCACTCCAAAACCGATCATCTCGGTGACATAAAGCCCTGATTTTACCGAGGAAATGATTCCCCCGGGGGTCGATTCTCCCGCCATCATGAAAAAATTTGTCGGACCGGCTGAAGGGGAATCGCCGATCGACCGGGAGGCGTTTCCGGTCGACTTCATTTTGAGCTTTCTTGCCGAGTAGGTATCTAAAATGTAATTCTTTAATACCCCTTTTTCCACAATGGAATGCCTTTCCACGGGAAGCCCCTCTCCGTCAAACGGTTTTGATCCGAGTCCTTCGGGGATCGTCCCGTCGTCGATCACGGTCACCAGCGGCGAGGCGATCTGGACCCCCAGTTTATCGATGAGAAAAGAGGCGCCTCTATAGAGGGCACTCCCTGCCACGGCGGAAAAAAGATTCCCGACAAGACTCCCGGCCATCTCAGGATCGAACACAACGGGGACTTCGCAGGTTTTTATTTTTCGGGCGCCGAGCCTTCGAAGGGCCCGTTGCGCCGCTTTAATCCCCACCTCCGCGGGTTTGGCCAATTGATTGAATTTCCGGTGGGTCGAATACCAGTAATCCCTCTGCATTTGGCCATTTTCCCCGGCAATCGGAGAAACAGAAAGTGACGATCCGGCGGCGGGAAAATCGCCTTTAAACCCGTCCGAATTGAAAAACCAGATATGGCTCCGGTAATGGCTGACTTCCGACCCCTCTGAATTGGTAATTTTAGGGTCATACGACAGGGCGGCGGCTTCCAACTCTTTGGCCATTTTAATCTTTTGATCGACCGAGAGCGATTCAACTCCCGGGTCATCGAGGCGGAGGTCCGGAATGTTTTTGGCCAATTGATCGGCATCGGGAAGGCCTGAAAAGGGGTCTTCTTCGGTAGCTTTTGCCATTTCACACGTGTCATTCAATAAAGAGGTGAGCGATTGCGGCGTCAGGTCGGAAGTCGCCGAAATGGAGGTTTTTTTTCCGAAAAAAAGCCTTAATCCCAATTTTTTACCGCTGGCCTGGCTGATCTTGTCAATCTCCCCCATTCGGATCTGAACTGAAAACGAAGAACTCTCGGCCATCACGATATCTCCTCCGGTCGCACCCTTCTTCTTCGCCCTGGTTAACAGGTCTTGCCCGATTTCCGGATCTATCATAACGCCGACCCTCCAACCGTCAATCCATCAATTTTAATGGTCGGAAGGCCGACCCCGACAGGAACCGACTGGCCGTCTTTGCCGCAGGTGCCGACACCCGAATCGAGTTCCATATCATCTCCCACCATCGAAACTCTCGTCAGCACATCGGGACCGTTCCCGATTAAGGTGGCGCCTTTGACCGGTTTGGTGATTTTGCCATCTTCGATTAAATAAGCCTCGCTCGCAGAAAAAACAAATTTTCCATTGGTGATATCAACCTGGCCTCCGCCGAATGAGACGGCATAAAGCCCTCTTTTGACGCTTGAAAGGATATCTTCTTTTTTACTCTTTCCCGGAAGCATATAAGTATTGGTCATTCTCGGGAGAGGGATATGGGCATAGCTTTCCCTCCGTCCATTTCCGGTGGGGGCTACATTCATTAAGCGGGCGTTCAATTTATCCTGAAGGTAGCCCTTTAAAATCCCATTTTCAATTAAAACCGTTTTCTGCGTTTCAGTCCCCTCGTCGTCAATATTCAGCGAACCCCGCCTCCCCTTGATGGTCCCGTCATCCACAATGGTGCAAAGGGGGGAGGCGACTTTCTGGCCGACCCGGTTTGAAAAAGCCGATGTCTTTTTTCTGTTGAAATCCCCTTCGAGCCCATGCCCAATCGCCTCATGAAGGAGGATTCCGGGCCATCCGGGACCCAGAACAACATCCATGGTCCCCGCAGGAGCGGAAATGGCCGATAAATTCAAGATCGCCTGTCTGGCAGCCTCCTTGGCATAAGATTCAAAAAGGTTATCTTCGAGGAAAAAAGAAAACTCGTTTCTCCCTCCCCCGCCAAACGACCCGATCTGCCGCTCGCTCCCATCTTCGGCAATACAGGTAATGTTGAGCCGGGAAAGGGGTTGAATATCTCCCACGGCAACTCCGTCGGAAGTCACCACTTCGATAATTTTATGCTCGCTTGAAAACGAGACCATCACTTTTTTAATTCTCGGATCATATTTTCTGGCAATCTGATCCATTTTTTGCAGAATATCAACTTTGTCTTTAAAGGGGACCTCGCTGACCGGCGTTCGTACCGGATAAAGGTTTTTTTTAACCGGTTGTCTGGCCGGAATACCGGCTCTTTGAACAGAGAGGTTTGATGAGGTGATATATTTTGCCGTATCGGCGGCTTTTTCAATGTTTTTAATTGAAATTTCATCAGAGTAGGCAAAACCGGTTTTTTCTTCCGAAGTCGCCCTGACTCCAACCCCCTGGCTGATGTTTTTATTGGCTTTTTTGACTATACCTTCTTCCAGAGAGATCGAATCATTCGTCCGGTATTCAAAATAAAGATCCATATAATCGATCTTTTTCCCTAATACCCTCCCCATGGTCTTTTCAAGTTGATTGGGTTCAATCCCGAATTTTTCACCAAAAAAACGTTCTGGATTCGTCATTTCCTGGGTCATTTCATCCTCTGTTCTATCATAAAAAATAGATTTTACCTGTTTCCTGAATTTATCCTAACGTCAATACTCACTCAACGTCAAGAAAATAACTTTTAATGGCCAAAATTGATGAAAAATCATTCAAAACTCCCCTTTTTGATTGACAATTTTGAGCGTTCTTGCTTAACTTAATAGTGTATTTTGGAGTCATTTTAATGAATTCACAAACAGACGATCCTATCCAGACCGCTTTAGCCAAATTCTTGCCGGAAATCCCCGATGGAACTTTAAAAAAGGAACTCATTCCTCTTTCTAAAGCGCTTCATCGAGTGTTAACAAAAGATATCAAAGCCCCCATGGACGCCCCTCCTTATTCCCGGTCGATCATGGAAGGTTATGTCATTAACATAAAAGATACAGAAAATGCCACCACCAATAACCCGGTTGGTCTGTTTCCAAAAGGCGAAATCCCTCTCGGAGCCTCAAATGTTAAATCGATTCCGCCGGGAACAGGTGTCTCGGTCACAACGGGAAGTTTTATCCCGGCCGGAAGTTATGCCGTTGTCCGTCCGGTCGATTATGAACCCCGGAATAATAAATTTTTTATCAAGCGGGCGTTTAAAGCCGGGGAAAATATTGAAACTCAGGGGTGCGACATCAAAAAAGGGAGCACCCTTCTTGAAAAAGGGAAACTCCTGACCCCATACGAAATCGGCCTTCTCGCTTCTCAAGGGAAACTCCTGACCCCATACGAAATCGGCCTTCTCGCTTCTCATGGCATTTTAAAAGTTCAGGTTTCCTGCAAGCCTAAAGTCTCCATTTTTTCTTCCGGGAACGAAGTGATCCCCCCGACCCAAAAATTAAAACCGGGGTTTATTCTCGACTGCAATTCGTACGCTCTGGCCGCCGCCGTCGAGGAATCGGGAGGTATTCCGCTGGTTAAAGGAATTATCAAAGACGACTTTAATGTCTTTAAAAAAGAGCTTCAAAAAGCCTTAAAAACATCCGATATGATTCTGATCTCAGGCGGAACCGCTGTCGACGGGAGGGATTTTATCGCCGATTTGATTAATGCCCTCGGAAAACCGGGGACTCTGGTCAATGGCGTTCCCATGCGTTCCGGAAAACCGATGGTCAACGGGGTAGCGGGGAAAGTCCCGGTTGTCGGCGTGGCGGGGCATCCTCCCGAAGCCATGAGAGGGTTCCTCTTTTTCGGAAAGGCCGCTCTGAACAGGCTACTGGGAAGAGCTCAGGAGTAAAAAGCGGGTCATCTTTTCCAGGATTTTTTCGAGGAGAGGGTTTTCCCATGTCGTCATGACATGGGGGACCCTCTCTTTTTTTTCGAACGTCACCAGCTCTTTTGTTTCTGATTGAACCTTCTGGATGATCACCTGTCCGCTCCTGGGGTCGACCCGGATATCATATTCGGTCTGCATCACCAGTATCGGCTTTATAATTCGGTCTAAATGCGCTTCGACCTCTTTGGCCAGAGCGATCATCTCCTGCAAGGCATGGAACGAATGAGCTGGATAGTAGTAATCTTCAAGCCCCCGGGAGAGGGGGCGGTAATGGAATCTCTTAAAGTTTTTAACAATCGAAATATAGGTTTTTAAGAAAGGCTTTAAATAGAGCGGCGCCGCAAGAGAAATAACGGCAGACCCTTTTTGGTTCTCGGCAAGGCGAAGCGCGATCAGCCCCCCCAAAGAGAGCCCCGCAATCACAATGTGATCCGCAAAATGGCTGATTAAATCAAACCCCTCGGAGCCCGCCCGGATCCAGTCTGGATAGGACTGGCGGTCGAGGTCTTCCAGAGTCGTCCCATGGCCCGGTAGCCGGACGCCATACACATTGAACCCTTTTTCATAAGCCCTTTTCCCTGCCTCGATGACTTCCCACGGAGAGGCTGTCAGGCCATGAATCAATAAAAGAGCGGTTTTGGTTTTCGCCGGATGGCAAAAAAGAAAGGGAGCCCTTTTCGGATCGGCTCCCGGCATCTGAAGATATTGATGGAGGGTCTGTTGAAAAAGGGCTTTTCCTTCTTCTATTCCTTTATCAGAAGACGTGTGACGATCTCCCCTTTTTCAATATGGCGGTTCATGATTTCGAGGACATCTTCTTTGTTTTTGACCGAATACCATACTCCTTCGGGGTAAATCACAATAGCCGGAGCGTTTGCGCATTCGTCAAGGCATCCTGCTTTGTTTGCCCGGACGGTCTGTGTCAACCCCCGCGCCTTGACCTCTTTTTTGAAGAGGTCCTGTATCTCCTTCGCCCCGCTGGCACGACAGGAACCTTTCGGATCATCAGCGGCCCGTTCGTTGAGACAGGTAAAAATATGGAACTGATATTTCGGCATCCTCTCCCCGGGAAAATCTAAGCGCAAGTAAATTGTCATACCCGCGAAAGCGGGTATCTAGCAAAATCAATGGATTCCCGATAAAATCATTCGGGAATGACGTAACGTGTATTATGGCAATCAAGCATTAGATTCCCGCTTTCGCGGGAATGACGACTTCTTACGAGAGCATCAATCCTGGTTTGCTTCGGAAACGACCACCTCGACCTCGGGAGAATGACCAGAGAGCGCCTCTTCGGCCACAACGCCGTTGGCCTCTTCGGGGGTGTCGATAAATTCAGGTTCTGCGAGAGGATAAACGTCTTCTTTGAATTCTTTAAGCGTAGGGAGGTCAGAAAGCTGGTTCAATCCGAAGTATTCGAGGAATTCCCTGGTGGTGCTGTATAATATCGGTTTTCCGGGCATCTCTTTTCTCCCGGCAATTTTGACCAATCTTCTTTCAAGGAGCGTGCGGATCACCCCTCCGCTGTCAACGCCACGAATCGCCTCGACTTCGGCCCTGATAATCGGCTGTTTATAGGCGATAATCGCCAATGTCTCGAGGACCGGCCGGGATAACTTTCCGGTCGTTTTGACCGTCAATAGTTTTTTAATCCAGGGGGCGTTTTCCGGCCGCGTCACCAACTGGTATCCGCCGGCAAGCTCAGCCAGACAAAGGGCGCGG
>JACQBY010000129.1 GCA_016201875.1 Nitrospirota bacterium | reverse complement strand
GCTCAGAATAGCCTCTCGCCGGACTTGAATCGTTTGGATATCCACCATAGTCAACCTCCTTATTGTAGATATTATTCTACAATAACATAACCAAAAAAAAGAGGCAAATCTAAAAACCCACTTTTATGTCGCAGGCCCTTTTTAATGACAGGGGGAAATGATTATGGCATACTCTTTCTATGCCTAAACGATCAACTCGTCAAAACTCGTTCGATATAGATGAAATGGCCTCCGCCATTGTTGAGGCTGCCAGCCAAAAAGAACCTGTCTCAAAACCGGTCAAAAAAAAGGACCCGGAGGTTCTGGTTTTAGCGAATTTGGGGAGATTCAAAGGAGCAAAGATAAAGGCGGAGGTTTTGACAAAGGAGCAATTGTCTGAAATGGCCTCGCTCGCAGGCCAGGCCAGGTGGGCAAAACATCATTATAACGCGGGTAAAAATAAAAATGACGGGGCCCCGGTTTAACCCCTTTGTCGTTGCGGATGGTCTACGCGGCGCCTTTCAAGATCGTCAATTCCATTTGCACTAAGCTGTTCCCGTCTCCGATCAAAATCACTTTTTCCTGAATGGTGCATTGCAGCTGCATGTTCCGTTGTGCGAGCTTTGCCAGGGCGCGGCTCCCCTCCGGCGGCAGATTCATCACCGCCAGGTTATTCAACCGCTCGAGTTTGGTCCGGTTTTGCTCCCACCACTGGTCAGCGCCGCGGCTCCCATAGGTATAGATGACGACCTGTTTGGCGCGGCCGCAGGCCTGGCGAATGCTTTTCTCGTCGGGTTGTCCTACCTCGATCCAGAGCTCGATGGCGCCCGTCAAATCCTTCTTCCAGAGATCGGGCTCGTCTTCGGCGCTCAGCCCCCGGCCAAACGACAAGGCTTCGTGGGCGTGAAGAACAAACGCCAGGAGGCGGATCATCATCCGCTCGTCGGTTTCGGACGGGTGGCGCGCAAGGGTGAGCGCGTGGTCCTGATAGTAATTCCGGTCCAGGTCGGTGATTTGCAATCCGGCCTTGAAAATCGTGGCGTTAGAGGCCATGGAATCGTTGTTCCCTTGATTACCCGGGATTCAGCAGGAACGAAAAGAGATAAACAATGAGGAATATTATAGTTCGGGATATTCCATCTTTTCCATCGGCACAGATCCCTTTTCTGATTGGAGATCTGTGGGCCGATGGTAGATGGTTTTCCCGCAGTTAAGACATTTAAGGAAATAAACCTGTAAATAGAAGTCGCCTTCTGTTCCCATCGCCATTTGTCCACTGCATTTTGAACAAACGGCATCCACTATTTCTTTGCCCCCAGCACCGCATCCTTGCATGCTTTGCCAATCCGCATCTTAATCACCCGTTTTGCGGCGATCTTAATGGTTTCACCGGTGGCAGGATTTCTTCCCATTCTGGCTTTTCGGTTGATAAGAACCAGTTTTCCAAGCCCGGGAATCGTGAAGGCATTCTTGGCTTCTTTATAGGCCAGCTGGCCTAATTCTCCCAGATACTCCTCAACTTTCTTTTTCGGAAGTTCAAGTTTCTTTGCCAGGGTTTCCACAATCTTTGATTTGGTCATTGCTTTTGCCATGATAATCTCCCTTTGAGGTTAAATAGATTAATAAGGTTACTAATGAGGATACTATAAAGCCCCCCAAAAAAAATATCCAGAACAATTATCATCCTGAATAAGGATTTAAGAATTTTCTTTGTTATGTAAAAAGGGATACAATCGCTTTAAATCCAAACGGGAGGGTGAGGCGTGAGATGTTTTATTGCTATAGATTTTCCGGACCGGCTTAAAATAAGGTTTTCTGAAATTCAGGCTGAATTAAAAAAAACCGGGCCGGAGGTAAAATGGGTCAACCCTCGCCAGATTCACCTCACACTTTATTTTTTTAAAAACCTTCGCCCTGAGGATATTCAATGGATCTCTCGTAAAGTAGAAGAGGAGGCGCTTAACGATGGGCCTTTTGAATTGGCTCTGAAAGGGATGGGGAGTTTTCCTCCTTCGCATGATCCGAGGGTGATCTGGATCGGTATCGAGGATTCTTTAAAACTGACCGCTTTGTACCGGATCATTCAAAAAATAGGGCAGCCTTTCGGCGAAGAAGATCTGAAAACCGGCCGGGAAGAGCCGTTTGTTCCTCATGTGACCATCGGAAGGGTCCAATCCAGAAAAAACATTCACCTTTTAAAACAGAAGATAAAAGAATCTGCTCATGACCCGGTCGGGATCTGTCAGGTCAATGAACTCATTTTTTTTGAAAGCAGGCTTTGTCAGCAAGGGCCGGAGTACTTCCCGCTTAACCGTTTTTCACTATTATTGTAAAATCTCGTACAGCAAACGATCCTTTGAGTGACACCCTATAGGGATCCCATTGAGAGCAGGAGTAGCTCTCCCTTCATAGCGGGATGCAGATCGCATCGGAATGAAAATTTTCCCGGACGCGTGGGAATAAAATGAAACTGAACTGTCTTCCCAGGATTGATATGAACACTCCTGATCTGCTTACCCAGGGTGACCACACCGTCTGCTTCAACCTGGACATCCAGGTCTTCCAGGAGCACGGAAGTAAAGCCATGCTGGATACTATCCTGATTACGTAGAATAATCGTTGCTGCCTCATCCGGCTTGAGGATTCCTCCATGAAATTCGAACGTTGAATTTCGTATGACGACCTCAACCTCTCCACTCTTCATATCCGCAGGGCCGTTTGAAGATACGGAAGAACCCGGCAAGAACAAACCCATTATTAAAAGAAAAACCACCATTTGGAAATGCCGATTCATCATATGCATGTTGGGACCTCCTGATAGCCAAGTTCGTAACCGCTGTTCATCTTTTGATTTCCTTTAATCCCGTCAATTTATTCCTTTAATCTGGCCCGGATACAGCGAGACTGTTACTCATTGCTATCTATTTAGATTGGATTTTTGTAAGTGCTTGATTTAATTGGCTCCCCGGGACGGATTCGAACCGCCGACACGGTGGTTAACAGCCACCTGCTCTACCGACTGAGCTACCGGGGAATCATCAGTTTAAACTTCGGAAGTTTTTAGAGATAAAGATCGGAAAGGTCGTTACTGTACCATATCAGGTATTTTTCTTCAATTCAAAAATAACCAGTTTGGCAACTTCTTTGAGGGTTTCAAAAACCCCTTTTCCGCTCATGGCGACGGCTTCAAAAAAAGGAGCCCCTTTGGGGTTGAGGACTTTTTGCATCTCTTCGAGGGGAATGACATTGGGGAGATCCCTCTTGTTATACTGGACCACATAAGGGATGGTGTTAATGTCAAATCCATGTTCGGAAAGGTTCTTCTGGAGGTTCTGGAGCGACTCGATATTGGCCTCCATCCGTTCCACCTGAGAATCTGCCACAAAGACGACGCCATCCACCCCTCTGAGAATCAATTTCCGGCTCGCATCATAAAAAACCTGCCCGGGAACGGTATAAAGGTGGAAACGGACTTTAAACCCTCGGATCGACCCCAACGAAAGGGGGAGAAAATCAAAAAAGAGCGTTCTCTCTGTTTCGGTAGCCAGTGAAATCATTTTCCCTTTGTTATCCGGGTCGGTCTTTTTATAAATAGATTGAAGGTTGGTGGTTTTGCCGCACAAACCCGGACCGTAATAAACAATCTTGCAGTTAATTTCGCGGGCAGAATAATTTATAAAAGACATAAACTATAAATCCTTCACAAAAGGTTATCCAAACAGTTTTTCAATATCATCTTCGGTGATCTCCGCAAAAGGAGATTTTGAAACCTGTTTGGTGTTTTTATCTTTTTCAGATTTTTGGAATATATTGTCGAAAATCTGGGTCAGGGTGTCCACGCTCTTTTTTACCCGGAGACGGACAATTCCGAGCGCCGACTTATTATCGAAGATCGTCACAAGGATAATCCGCCCTCCGACAAGAGCGATGTGGATGTTGTCTTTCTCTCCCTCATGGAACAAAATAGAAAACTCTTTTTCTCCCAGGAGCTGGGCCATTCCGGAGGTCGCCGCAATATTTCCCGCGGTTAATGAAGCCAGAGCGGTGGTATCAATCCCTTTGCTATTCCCTGCAGAAGCAATTAATTGCCCGTTTTTATCAACGAGAAAAATAACTTTTCCGTTGACCTGCTCGATAAGCTTCAGCAACTCTTCTTCAACAATCTTATAGGATGCCTCATCTATGGTCAAATTCAGACCGGCCACTGTGTAATCCTTTTCTATGATATGGGCATGAAAGAATATCCTTGCCGCCGCCAGGAACAATTTTAACCCGGCGTTTTACTGGCAGAGCAAACCCTTAAATTGAATCAAAAAAAATCATTCATGAAACCTGGCAACTAAAATATACAAGATTTTCCGCTATTTGGCAAACCGCCTTTTTACAACTCCCGCCGTCCTTCAATCGATCTGACCAGACTCACCTCATCGGCATACTCGATATCGATCCCCACCGGTATTCCTAAAGCAATCCGGGTGACCTTCACCCCGAGGGGCCGGATCGTTTTAGAAAGATAGAGGGCTGTCGTCTCTCCGTCCATATTCGGACTGGTCGCGACAATGACCTCTTTGACCTCATGATCGGCCAGCCGGTCGATCAATTCCTTGATATGAATATCTTCGGGAGAGACCCCGTCGAGAGGAGAAATGACCCCGAGAAGCACATGATAAAGCCCTCTGTACTCCCCTGTTTTCTCAATCGCGTAAACGGTGCTCGGCTCCTCCACGACCAGAATCTTTGTCCGGTCTCTGCGCGGGTCTGAACAGATCAAACAAAGTTCAACCTCTGAGATATTCCGGCATTTTGAACAAAAAATCAGCCGCTCTTTGATATCAATAATAGCCTGGCCGATCTCCCGGGCTTCCTGCGGGAACATCTTTAAAATGGCAAAAGCGTGGCGTTGAGCGGTTTTCTGTCCGACACCCGGCAATTTCGTTAATTGCTTGATCAAGTTGGCAAAAACCCCGTTCTGATCCATTAAAACATACCGGGGATGTTCACCCCCCCCGTCAGCCCCTTCATCTCATCGGCCATCATCTCCTTGCTTTTTTTCAAAGCTTCATTGATCGCCGCCAGAACAAGGTCCTGGAGCATCTCGATATCCTGGGGATTCACCGCCTGGGGATCCATTTTAATCGAAATGATTTCCTGGCGTCCATTGGCAACAACCGTGACCATTCCTCCTCCCGAGGCCGCTTCAACGGTTTTCCCTCCGGCTTCTTCCTGCACCCTGGCCATTTTTTCCTGGAGCGCCTGGGCCTGGCGCATCATATCTCCAAGCATTTTTTTATTAAACATCCTTTTCTCTCCTCAGCTTCATGTTCATATTAATTCTTTCACTTCAATCACTTTGCCCTCAAGCGTCTCCTGAACTTTTTTGACAAGGGAGAGGCTGTCCAATTTCATCGGGTTCACAGTTAACCCTGCGGCGGGATCGCTCTTTTGTCCCGACTCCTGTACCGCCAGCACCTCTATCGAAACAGGTTTGCCCAAAAGCCCTCCGCATTCCGCGGCAAGCACTTTCAAGTTTTCTTCTTTTTTTAACAGGGCAATAAAAGGAGACCCTGCGGGATAGCCTATTTTAACCTGATCTTTCTCCCGGTTCACCCACAGGCTATGTTTTAAGTACGATTCAAGGTTGGGCTTTTTATCTCTTAAATGATGCATTAATTTCAACCAGATTTCCTGAAAGTCGGAAGTCCCTGCCAAAGCGGCGGCAGACGCCTGAAAGGGAGGAGTCTTTTCATCCGGCAGAGAGAATCTGACTTGCCCCACCTTTTCGGCCAGGCTGTTGAGCCGGTCGATTAAGTTTTGTAAAGGTTCCAGCCGGGGAATAGAGGCCGACTGAATAAAGGCAACTTCCATCACCAGAGCCGGCTGGGAAGAGGAGCGGATATCCTCTTCAACCCGGGTAAAAATTCTAAACAGGCGTTGAAGCTGGTCTATCGAAAATAAATGGGTGAGTTTTAGCAGGTCTGCAATCTCTTCATCGGGAAGGTCTAAAAAAGTCTTGGGATCGGGCATCAACTGCATCATCATTAAGTTCCTGAGATGGCCGATCCATTCCTGGCAGAAATACTTTAGATCATACCCCGCATTAATCACTCCCCTGAAAATCGTTAACAATGAGGCGATCTCGCTTTTTGAAACGGCCTCTGTCAGTTCATAAAGGGTTTTCGTGTCGACAACTCCCAGAATGGACCGGACATCCTCGTCGGAAATATTCATTCCGCTATACGACACGACCTGGTCTAAAATACTCAGAGCGTCTCTCATGCTCCCGTTAGCCGCCCTGGCCACAACCAGAAGCGCCCTGTCAGAAACCGCAATCTTTTCTTCCTGAATAATCCGCCTGATCTGTTCCATGATTTCCAGGCGGCTGATCTTTTTAAACTGAAACTGCTGGCACCGGGAAAGAATGGTCGAAGGGATTTTATGAAGCTCCGTGGTAGCCAGAATAAAAATGGTATTGGGAGGAGGCTCTTCGAGGGTCTTTAAAAGGGCATTAAACGCCTCGGTGGTTAACATATGGACTTCATCGATGATATAAACTTTGTATTTCCCTCTTAAGGGAGCATATTTAATCTGATCTTTAAGTTCGCGGATATTATCAATGCCTCTGTTGGAAGCGCCGTCGATCTCCAGGACATCCACAGACATCCCTGCCGCAATTTCTTTGCAAAGAGCGCATTGTCCGCAGGGATGAATGGTAGGCCCTGTTTCGCAATTCACCGCTTTGGCCAGCAACCGGGCCATGGTGGTTTTCCCCACGCCCCGGGCTCCGGAAAAGAGGTAAGCATGGGCAAGACGGCTGGTTTGAATGGCATTCTGGAGGGTTTGAGCCACCGGCGCCTGGCCGACGATTTCTTCAAACTTTTGCGGACGCCATTTTCTGGCAAAAACCTGGTAGCTCATTTATGGTCGGTTTATTTTTCAGGTTAATGATTTATGTATCTTAAATGAAGAGCAGATCGATGTAAAAGAAAAAGATGTCTTTCAATATTCTTAAAAGGAGGGGCCAGGCTGATCTGCGGCGCACAGGAAGGCTTATTTACCGCTGCTTCCTTCCGGACCTGACGGGGTTCATAAATTCCTGTCGCGCAGGACCCGGCCTCTCCATTTAAAAATATTAAAACCTTACGTCGTTGCGGAACCACTCGCGAGCAAGCTTATCGAATAGAGTTAAAAGAAAAGATTATATTCGCTGCGGAACCGCTCCCAACACAAAAACCAATTAAAGCCTTATCGGCACTGTGGACCCGTGCCGAGGCTAGCTTTGTGGGACGGAGAGAGGGGGATTTGAACCCCCGAGACAGCTTTTGGCCGTCTACACGATTTCCAGTCGTGCTCCTTCAGCCGGACTCGGACATCTCTCCCACAAAGCTTGCTCGCGAGCGGTTCCGCAGCGAAGCTAATCATTTGATCCTTTTACCAAGGCCCTTTGACCAAAGGGGAAAATATAACAGAGTATATCGCTGTCCGTCAATCCGAATCCTTAATTTAAGAACGGATGAATTTCCGGGTCACCTGAATCAGCTCAGAAATCGCTTTTTCTCCCCCGCCATGCTGAATCGCATCCTGCACGCACCCGCTGACATGGTCCTCTAAAAGGCGGAGAACGACCTCATCAAGGGCCGATTTGACCGCGCTGACCTGTGTGACAATGTCGACGCAATAACGGTCTTCTTCGATCATTTTAGAAATCCCCTTGACCTGTCCCGCAACCCTGTTTAATCGTTTGAGCAAAAGCGCTTTGTGAGGTTGAACGACCGTTTTATCTCCGGGATGACAAACCTGATCAGGCGACTTCATAACCCGCTTCCTCTACAGCCTCTTTAAATTGGGCCGGCCGGGCCTTTGATTCCTCATAAGCCACGGTAACCTCCCCCTTTTCGAGGAGTACATCGACCTGTTGGACTCCGGGCACGGCTCCCAGAGCTCCTTTTATGGTCTGAACGCAATGGTTGCAGGTCATCCCCTTGACATTCATCACTGTTTTTTCCATCACGACCTTCCTTTCGATCTTTGGATCGCTTGCGCGGAACGCGCAGACAAACCTTTCTGCACTTCGTTTGTCCGCGTGCGGTTTCAAAACCCGAATCATTCAGAAATCGGTTTCCACCGCTTTAATAAAAGAGAATTGGTCACGACGGATACAGAACTCATCGCCATGGCCGCTCCGGCAATGACCGGGTTTAACATCCCGATCGCCGCCAGAGGAATCCCT
>JACQBY010000128.1 GCA_016201875.1 Nitrospirota bacterium | reverse complement strand
TTTTTTGTATGACATTTTTCGCATTTGACCGGGGCATGTTTCCCCTCCAGAGCGAATTTAGTTTTGGTATGGTCAAATTTTATCTCTTTCCAGTCATTGGGATTATGGCACCGCTCGCACTCTTTGCCCAACCCCCCTTTATGTTTGTCGTCTGTCTGATGGCAGTTCAAACAAGGATGGGGCGTCTCGCGAAATTTATGTTTCGTATGACATTCGGAACATATCGTTTTTTGATGTTTCCCGAGGAGTTCAAACTCGGTTTTTTTATGGTCAAATTTCAGTGGATCCAGTTCAATCAGGACGTACGCTCTCCCTTTATGCTCCGAATGGCAGGTTTCACACTGAGACGAATCGATTTTTCCATGAAACCCTTTTTTTTGATCCACATCTTTTCCGCTCTCCTTATGGCAGTTGACGCATTTAGAAAAGAAGTGTTTCTGGCCTATCGTATGGCAGTCCAGGCAGTTTCCTTCGACCTTTTCATGAAGAGATGAAACGTCGCCCGGCATCACCCCTTTTAAAAGATCAAAAGCAAAAAGGGGCCTCTCCCGAACCATGAGAAGGAGGAGGATCATTGCTGTCAAACTCCAGGCTTTTCTCAAGCTTCTCACGAATTTCCCCGTTGCATTTTTAAAAGGATAGAACGACTCTGTACTCCGGGAGAGACGGGTCAGAAAATCAAGACCGCGGCCACATGAAAAATAAAGGTTACAATAAGAAGCCAGAGAAAGGGAACATGCAATTTGTGCCAGTAAGAAAAAAGTTTGGCGGTCATCTCCAGGGAGGAGACTTTCTTTTCAAGACGAATCCGGGTGCCAATGAGGCTGTCGGCGGTTTTAGAATCGAGAATCTTTCTTCTTTCCTCTCTGGAGAGATATATCCTTAGCTGATATATTAATTTTGTTTCAGAAAAATCGAGCCGGATCATCGTAAAAACCAGACCAAAAAACCCCTTGTTTTCCTGGTTCTCCCTGACACTGAAATAGCGGCTAATCGAGGTCAGTATTTTTTGGTGATTCCCGAAACGGTGTTTGATCTCTTCATCCAGCTTCTCCTTTTCTTCGGCGATTTCATTTAATGTCGCCCTTTCCCCCGACAACGCCAGTTGAAAATGCCGGAAGATATAACGGCCGGCAACCCCGCTCCCGACCACCATCAGCATCGCATAATAAGCAATGGCTGAATTGGGGGCCAGAACGGAGAAGGCGCTATGATAAACGACCAGAAGGGGTCCCACCAGGCAGAAGAGGATGTGGGCTTCCAGCCAGTATTTTATTTTGCCGGCCTTTTTAAACGCCGCCACCCTCTTTCGGATCACATAAAAAGCGGCTCCGACAAACATCATGACCGAGCCGATAATCCCGATCAGGTGAGGAATATCATCGCCCGAACGAAAGGGGTGGGAGTTAAAATAAACCGGAAAATAAATGGCCGCTCCGACGCCAAGAACAAACAGAAGGAACTTCAGCCAGGCCGCTACTTTAGTAAAGAAAGTTTTAATTTTAACCCCCTTATTTTTTAGGAGGGTAGAGTCTCTTTGGGCCATCAAAGACCGAAATGACCTGCACCGGGCAGTCCTGGGCCGCCTGAAGAAGATCATCCTTGAGCCCGGCGTCCACCTCGCTTTTCAACACTTTCCCTTTGCCCCCTTCGACCTTAAACACATCCGAACAGATCGACTCGCAGTTTCCATTTCCAATACATCCATTCTTGTCAATTTCTACTTTCATTGTTTCTTCTCCTTGGTTAAATAAGCCCGGCGCCATCCATGGCTTCGGACAGGGTTGATCTTGCTTATATGAGGGTTTCCAGATCAAAAGCGCTATCGGAAAGATTTGGATCATCCGCATGAACTTTTGCCCGGTTTTTAATCATTCCGAGGAGAGGCCGCATTTCATGTGGCCGGTTGACCAGGGCCGCCCCTTTAACCTCTCCTTCCCGGATAAATAATTGAGAAACCCCCTCCCGGGGACTTCCTCTTTGAATCACCTGCGTCCCTTCGATCCGGCGAATGTCCCCGATAAAACCGACGCTGACGCCAAAAACCCGGATCGCGTAGTTGCTGATAAAGTCAAACACCTTCGGCTCTCCTGACATATTCAATGCCGCTGTTTTCCCCTGCTCCTGCGCATTGACCCAGTTGCCCAGCTGTTGATGACGCTTTTGACGGAGATCAAAAAACTCGGCGACATCGCCGGCGGCAAAGATATCGGGGTGGCCGGTATTTAAAAATTCATCCGTCACGATCCCCTTCCCGGTCTTGATCCCCGACGATTCAAGAAAGGGCTGTAAGGTCTGGATTCCGGCGCCGACTCCTAAAAAATCGGCCTCACATTTCTTCCCGCTCGTCAAGAGGACCTCTTCGATCCTGGTTTTTCCCTTAACCTCTTTAATCTGGGCGCCAAAGACAATTCGGAGACCCTTTTCAATCAATTCTTTTTCAATTAGTTTTGACGAGGGTTCATCTAAAATCCCTGGCCAGAACTGCCGGTCCATCAGGACCAGGGAACAATCGATCCCTTTTTGAATCGCGCACCGGACAAGTTCAAGGCCGATATATCCTCCTCCTAAAACCACAGCCCGTTTGCTTTTTTTAAATCCCTCCCGAATCCGGTCGGCATCTTCTATGGTCCTGAAGAGGTGAATGCCTTCTAACCTTTTTGGAAGGGGTTCGGGAAATCTTGCAATACCCCCGGTCGATATTAAAAGTTTTTTAAAATGAATCGCCTTTCCGTTTTCCAGCAGGACCCTCTTTTCGGAAACTGAAATCTCTTTGATAGAGGTCTCTGTGATATAGTCGATTTCTTTTTCTTGATACCATTTGAAATCTTTTATAAAAACTTTCTCTCTCGGAATTTTATCCAGAAGATAATCCGGAAGTCTGACTCTCGAGTAAAGGGGGTTTGGGTCTTCGGTGACAATGGCAATCGTCGCCCCTGAAAGCTCTCGGAGAGTTTCCGCGGCGGTAACGCCGGCTATTCCTCCCCCAAGGATTAAATGATCGATTCTTTTTTCCATCATCCTGCCTAAAAGGGAGCGGACAAGCTGGCCCTTGTCTGTATGGTTGACGTCATGTCCGGGGAGGCATTGTTTTGTTCCATGGTATAATCGGCCTCGATCCCCGCTTCGACTCCGTTTTTTAAAGGATATCTCACCATAAATCCTGGGACAATTCTTGTAAGCGTATTGCCTCCCGAGAGGTTAAATTCAGTATTTTCATACCTGAATCTTAGCCCTCCCTGAAACCCATTGGGCCAAACCTTCAAAAGGTTTGCCACGATCGAAGTATTGGTGGAATCTGTTCCAGGAGAATATAAAAAGAGGGTCGAGGCAATTTCGTTCAGATTTAGAAAATTCCGCTCAAGGATAAAAATCGAATACCGTTTTGTGGTCTTCTCCGCGGGTGTCAGCGGCAAAGTAAGGATATGACTGGAAAGGTCAGTGGGATTATAAAATGTTTCCCCATACCTGAAATCGACACGCCATATGGAAGAAAGCTCAACCGACAGTCCCAGACTGTAATCTAATGTCGGTTGGGAATTATTCAGGGCCAATTGCATAATTTCTTCTCTGGTCTTTATCTGCTGTAAAACATCCAGCGAGGTGATCGGGGGGGTCTGAGTGACCACCCAGGGATCGGCCAGGGCATTTCCGTAATCAAGAAACGGGTTCCTCCGGTATTCCACCAGTCCGGAGTAACGAAATACCGAATGGGTATAGTCAAAGTTAACCATGCCGTCATTAAACTTGTTGAAATCGATATCTCGATCGAGAAGCGTTGTAATGTTTAGCGTATCATACATCCAAAACCCATTGAGTCCCATCGCTTTTCGGGTTGAAAAATCCTGGAAATACTCCTGGGTAAAATAAACTTTACCGGTAATATGGCCAAAATCAACCACCGATAAATAGGTTTCATAAAATTTTCGGTTGGATTCAATGGCCAAAGGATCTGTTGCAAAAATATTAACCGGAACACCCAGATTGTTCGTCCATGTCACGAGAAAAACCGGAAGGCTGAAAGACAACCCGTCAAACCTGTTAAACAAGGTGCTTCCTGAACTGGGCTGTCTTCCAATACGGAAATTGGAAAACCAATCCACATTATTCCCTTCAAGAAAAAATTTGCTCAACCGGGTTCTGTTATTTCGGCTGGTCAGAAAGTCATTGGCATTCATCCCGGAAAAATTAAATCGAAGGTCAGGACCTGACCCCTTTCGCCACCGAAAGTCGAGAAATTCACTTAAACGGCTTTGCGTATTTATTGAAGGGGAAGGAGATAATTGCTCATCATATAAATACTCTGTAACGAATGAACCTGAGATTTTATCCGATCCGGTTCTGGTTGGGCTCCGTTTAAGCTGTGACTCTTTTTTCTCTCCTCCCGCTTTTTCTTTGAGATTATGGGGAGCCTGCAACCCATCAAGAAAAGCTATTTTTCCCTCCGCTGCCTTTTTATGGGAGCTGGAGGGATAGCTTCTTATGAATAACTTTATTTTCTGCCGGGCAATATTTGGTTTATCTAATTTTTCACTGATCAGGGCCAGGTACCAAAGGGCATCTTCAATCTCTGGAGACCCAATCCTCGTTTCAATCAAATGTAAAAAAACGGTTTTGTTGGATTGCTGAAAATAGTTTATCCCGGCGGCCAGTTCATCGGAATTCGCCCTTGAATGAAAAAAGGAAGGCCCCCAGGAACAGCCGGCAAGTAAAAAAAAAATAATGGAATAAATCAAGTTTCTCTTAATCAAAAAATGTTCTCCCTGTCCGAAGTTTATTTTGAAAAAGTGTTTGTCGTATGACAAGCTTTACAATCATCGGAAGTGCTCGGATGATCATTTGGTTTAGCCTTGGCCCCCACTGTATTTCCCCTGTAATGACAGGTAACACAGGTAGCGACAATCCCAAAATGGTTCATTTTGACATTGGTAAAGGATGTCGTACTGGGATGACAGCTGTTACAATCCTGGCCGTTCAGGTTGCTATGAACCACGTCATTCTTCGGCGCCATTCCAGGGCCTCCCACCTTATGACAGGAAGAACAGGCCTGGCCGGCAAGGTTTGAGTGACTAAAAATGGCATTGGCAAATGTGGTCGTTCCCGAATGACATATATTGCACTCCTGTGTCGTCGCGGTATGATTACTGGGTTTAAAAACAGCCCCCACGGTATTCCCCTGATAATGACAGGTTGAACAAGGGGCAACCATACCCGAATGATTCATGGTCGCCGTGGAAAAAGTCGTCGTACTGGAGTGACAGCTATTGCAATCCTGACCGGTCAGATTGCTATGAACCACATCACTCCTGGGAGGCATGCCAGGTCCTCCGCCTTTATGACAGGAAGAACAGAGTTGCCCAGTAAGGTTGGCATGATTAAACCCCGCGGGGACCCACCCGGTCGTTCGATGACAGGTATCACATTGACTGTTGGTACTGATATGGCTTGAAGGTTTTCCTGTAGCCTTCTGTCCGTTATGGCAGTTGGAACATTGACCCGCGGTAGCGGGATCATGAGTAAAATTTGAGGGAATCCAGGCGTTTTGGGTATGACAGAGGGTACAGGTCTGGGTGGTCATCAAATGGCTAGACGGTTTACCATAAGAAATTTGTCCATTGTGGCAATCTTCACAGGTCCGGGGGGTTCCTTTATATCTTCCACCGGAATGGCATTGTTTACAATCCAGGACCCGATGCGCCCCCTGAAGCTGGAATGAGGTGGAATCATGATTAAATTTTGGACCCGGAACGGTTTGAGCTTGGGAATAAAGAAAAAAACTGGACAAAGAGATTCCAAAGACAAATAAAATTAAGGCTTTAGAAATGGAAATCCAACGATAAACCTTTAAATTTATAGCCATTTTACGCCTCCCATGGGATCAATCGGATACAGAATCAAACAAAAACTGAGAGACCGAAAACTAATCTCAGGGAATTAATGCAATAAGAATGCCCAAATAGAAAACCTTAGAATTATATGCTAACTATATGTTATAAAACGATTTATTTATTTACTTATTTATTTTCGATGATACTTTAGGTACGGGTTGTACAAAAATTTCCTTTCCCGCACCTAATTGCTTATTTATCAAAGGTGCTTGTACTATGACAATTTCCGCAAATCTCATTTAAATGATGATTTGACTTAAATTGCGCACCCATTGGATTTCCGGCTTTATGGCAGTTCTGGCAGGTGGTTGTATAATTCAAAATCGCGGTGTGAATCATTTTACTACTGGAAAAGCCTCCAGACAGGGTACTGGTGTGACATGAATTACAATCGGTAATGATATTCGAAATAGGATTATGAATCAGGTCCCCTGCTGTTGCAGGAGGAGCCATCGCACCGGTGGCGTTTCCGGAATAATGACAGGTCTTGCACGCTGTCACGCCGGTGTGATTAAAGGCCGCGCCCGAAAAGGAGCTGAAGCTCTTGTGACATTGACTGCAATCGCTGTTGGGAGCCGCATAAGGATGCGAACCGGGTGTGGCGGCCGCCCCCATCGTGTTCCCCGCGATATGGCAGGTCGCGCAAGAAGCCGGGGGTGATATCCCCGTATGGTTCATCGTAAAAGCGGTAAAAGTCGTTGTGCTGGAATGGCAGGTCCGACAATCAGGAAGCGTAGAGAGGTTATGGAGCGTATCGCTTTTCGGACCCATCGCTCCCGACGGATTATTCTTAAAATGACAGGTATTGCACGTTGTCACGCCGGTGTGATTAAAGGCCGCGCCCGAAAAGGAGCTGAAGCTCTTGTGGCATTGACTGCAATCGCTGTTGGAGGCCGCATAAGGATGCGAACCGGGTGTGGCAACCGCCCCCATCGTATTCCCCGCGATATGGCAGGTCGCGCAAGAAGCCGGGGGTGATATCCCCGTATGGCTCATTTTCCAGACCGAAAACCTGGTTGTACTGGCATGACAGGTTCCACAATCGGAAAGACCGGGAAGATTATGAAGGCTATCACTCTTAGTCTTGCCCGAACCTCCAGGTTTGTGGCACGAAACACAGAGCTGACCTGAGATATCGGCATGATTAAATCCTGCCGGCACCCATCCGGCCGGTTTATGACATCCATCGCATTCAGAAGAGGTCGTTAAATGATTTCCAGATTTTCCGGTGGCTTTTTTTCCGTTGTGACAGGTAGAACATTCCCCTGTTACAGACGAATCATGAGCAAAATGGGTTGGAAGCCAGGCCGTCACATTATGACAACCTGTACAATTACTCCCCGTCATCATGTGGCCAACCGGTTTGCCATAAGAAATTTGGCCATTATGACAATTTTCACAGGTCCGGGGAGTTCCTTTATATCTTCCCGCAAAATGGCATTTATTACATTCTAGCCCCCGATGAGTTCCTAACAGTTGAAAGGTGGTTGAGTCATGATTGAATTTTCCACGAGATTCCAATGGAGCGGCTATTTTTTGGAAGGTTATTTTTGATTCAGCCCCTGCCTTTTTCTGAACCAAAATTCCCGAAAATAAAAAGATAAAACCAATCAACAAAACAAAAAATAAATTTTTCTTATTCACTGTCTTATCCCTCCCGGGCATTAACCAGAACCCATTTTCATGAAATTCAACCTTATAACAGCTTGCAAGAGAAGTGCCATTTAAAAAATAATCTATCTGATTGATTTATTTATGTTTTAAGCTGAATGACTCTTTACTTTAGTTATGAAGGATGCTCCGAGTCTGGTCAAAAAGACAGTTTTCTGGCAGGTTTGGATGAAATAAAAAAGTGTCTGGAAATAATAATCAGGTCGAAAGGAGGGTGAGTTGTTCCAGAAGCTCCTTCATATCCGCGGGAAGCGGAGCGGTAAATGAAAGAACTTTTCCGGTGCCGGGATGGGTAAATTGAAGCGTCGAGGCATGGAGCATCTGCCTTTCCGCTTTAATGGCACTGTTTCGCTCATAACGCCCTCCGTAAGTCTTGTCCCCGATCACCGGGTTCCCCAGAGAGGCCAGATGAACCCGGATCTGATGGGTTCTGCCGGTCCGCGGCTTTAACTGGACAAAACTTGCCTCAGTCTCCTGGCCCGGCCCTTTAAAGCGTTGCAGGACCGAGTAAAAGGTCATGGCTTCTCTCGGACTATGGGTATCGGTCGAGATTTTTTTCCGATCCTTTTGATCCCGGCCAAGAGGGAGGTCTATCTTCCCTTCATTCTTTTTGACTTTTCCCCGGACGATCGCCAGGTAAGTTTTCTGAACCGTATGGGCTTTAAATTGCTTCATCAGGGCGGTGAGGACCCCCTCTGATTTGGCGACAACCAC
>JACQBY010000127.1 GCA_016201875.1 Nitrospirota bacterium | reverse complement strand
TACGTATTCACTTTGGAGCCCAGGAGTGAAAAGCATTCCAATCCTCCAGCCGCCTTTATTATTTTTAAAAGGTCGGCTCCGGTCGAAATGGCAAAAGCTTCGCTTTTCCATTACCACCTCCGGGATTGTGTTTCCCTCCGCAGTCGCTTCACCCTTCCTTTGGAAAGGGAAACACTGCACCCTGTTCGGATTGATTAGATCCGCCTTCGGGCGCTCATAAAGCCCATGCGGGCTTAAAGAGCGCCGGGACCGAAGGCGGGGTTTTCCGCAAATAGAATTCCTTTTTTAAAATTACAAAGATAGAGGCGGGGTTTTTCTCACACCCAACGCAATGGTTTTGCTGGTTTCGTAACACTTTCCGTAATACAGATTATAACTGAATATTTCATGAGTGAGAGTTACATAAGACTGGTCGTTTTCCCAGACAATGGTTGATTTCTCTTCGTTGTCAAGTGCCTTACTTGGAACTCCAAAATACTTTTCTTGAAGCCATTTATTTACGGCAAAGAATTGATCTTCAAGAGTTTCAAAGAGAGGAGAAAGGGATTAAATCACCCTCCCCCTTCATCCCCTCCCATCAAGGGAGGGGAGAATGATAACATCCGAAATAAACCGATTTTTTTCGTGAAAGAAAAAAACAATGATAAAGGCCTTAAATCCGTCCAGAGTCATTGCCGTTATATTCTGCAAAATGGCGTGATTTTGGCCTGCGGGTCTACATGGCGTCTACATGAAGGAAATAGAAATATCTGGCGATAAAGACGATATGATTTAACTACTTGTTTTATTTGATTAAAATTAATAGCGGCGGACGGGATCGAACCGCCGACCCAGTGATTATGATTCACTTGCTCTACCGACTGAGCTACGCCGCCATGATGGGGGACAGATGGTGATTTTAATCATTCCTGCCGGCATTTGTCAAATTCTAAAATCGCCGAGGAGAGATGCTTATCCGATTGAATCCATCATAAAATGTTACATCGAATTTACAGGTTATTGATGCATTCAATAAAAAGGAGATGTATTCTTGGGGCCGTCAATAAGATCATAAAATTTAAAAAATAAAAAGGAGGTTATTCAATGAAAGGTTCACTCTCTAAATTTTTGTTTGTTCTCGTGGCAGTTTATCTGTCACAGATGCTAATGGCTTCTCAGGTGAGAGCGCTTGAATTCGATAAGGGGTTAAGCATTGAAGCGCTTGGTTTTGTCGATTTTACAGTGACTTCCGGTGACAGTTATAAAAGTCAGACTCTTGGCGGGACGACAATCACCCAGGCGTCGGCGGATGCCAATGTGGGTAGAGACAATGGTTTCCACTACACAAGGGCCTATATTACGATTAAAGACCAGATCAACGAAAATTTATCGGGCCGGTTTACCTATGACGAAAAGGACGGTTATTCTGGAAAAGCTTTTGTTAAATTTGTCTATGGTGAATATATCTATGCGCCAGGCCAAAAAGCGATTTTTGGTTTGGGTCCGACCCCCTGGAATTATTATGTCGAGGGATTTTATACCTACCGTTTTTTAGGGCCTGTTTTTGCCGATGTTCAGGGGGCTCAGTCTTCAGCCGACCAGGGTCTCAGCCTTGTGGGATCATTTATGGATAAAATGATCGACTATCATGTGGGGGTATATGAGGGGGAAGGTTATACAGGGTATAAAAATAAAGCTGGCACCACCATTTACTCAGATGGCCAGGGCTTTGCTTATGCCGCCAGGATTTCTGCAAACCTTTTGGGCGGACTGAATATTTCTCTTTTTGATTGGATGGAGAGCAAAAGAGGGGGGTATAACGATTTTAATCCAAGCCGTCTGATCGGGATGGTCACTTACGGCACTCCAATGTTTAGAGTCGGAGGGGAATATTTAATGGCGGATGACAATAAATCCGGCAACAACCAGACGGGAAATAATTTAACAGAGGGTCAATTTAATAAAGGAACGGGCTTCAGTCTCTGGGGGCATGTCCGGATTCCCGGAATGGAAGCGTTGCGGGTCTTTGCCCGGTATGATTCGATGACACCGGATAAAGATCTAGACCATAATGGCAAGAATTCGCTTACCCTTGGAGCTTCTTCCGCGGGAACCAACTCCCTTGCCAAGTTTGGAGTCAGCTACGATTTATCCAAATCGGTCGTCGTCGCGCTGGAAGATGCGATTAAAACCAATAAGATTGATAGTTCGGACGGAAGCACGACCGATAATTTGTTAGCGGTTAAAGCACAGGTGGCTTTTTAACAGGTTCAAATAAAACAAGTAACCATAAAAGGATGATATGAAATTCAAAACAACAGCAACCTCTTTATTTCTCGTTTTAGTTCTGGTCATGGGGGGAGTCTCTCCCTCCCACGCCGCGGACGCGTTACTCATTAATGGGGCGGGGGCGACATTCCCTTACCCCATTTACTCAAAATGGTTTGCTGAATTCGGCAAACAGCACCCTGATCTTCATTTTAACTACCAGTCGGTCGGGAGCGGAGCCGGAATCCGGCAGGTCAGTGAAATGACGGTGGATTTTGGCGCAACGGACGGCCCGATGACCGATGAACAGCTCAAGGCGAGCAAGCAAAAGCTCCTCCATTTTCCAACCGTACTGGGAGCAGACGTTCCGACTTACAATATTCCTGAAGTGAGCGCCGAATTAAACTTCACCGGAGAGGTTCTGGCCAATATCTTCCTTGGCAAGGTGACCAAATGGAACGATCCGGCGATGGCCAGCGCCAATCCGGGAGTTACCCTTCCCGATAAAGAGATCATGGTGATCCATCGTTCAGACGGCTCAGGAACCACCTACATCTGGACCGATTTTTTGACCAAAGTCAGCCCGGAATGGGGTCAAAAAGTGGGAAAAGGAACCTCGGTGAACTGGCCGGTGGGGTTGGGAGGCAAGGGAAACGAAGGGGTCAGCGGATTGATCAAACAGACCCCTTATTCAATCGGTTATGTCGAACTGATTTATGCCGTTCAGAACCATCTCGGCTACGGTAAAGTCCGGAATCGAGCCGGTCATTTTATTAAAGCCACTTTAGAGACGGTGGGTGAAGCGGCGGCCGGGGCGTTAAAGACTATGCCGGAAGACTTTCGGGTTTCTATAACCGATCCTCCGGGAGAAGCGGTTTATCCCGTTTCGAGTTTTACCTGGCTTTTAATCCCCGAAGAGGTCAAAGACCCGAAAAAAAGGAAGGCCATGGTTGAATTTTTAAAGTGGATGATCCATGACGGTCAGGCCTATGCGAAAGATCTTTCTTACGCGCCTCTTCCGAAGGAAGTGGTCATGAAAGAAGAGAGCGCTATTTCGAAGATCAAATAGACCTTTCTGAGGGTTAAACTCAAGTGAGTCCGCCGGCCAGGTTTTCAGGCCGGCATTTTTTTTATTCGGGGAGAGTGGTGTGGCGGATGATCTTTCCTTCGATCAGATAAACCACCAGTTCGGAGACATTGGTGGCATGGTCGGCGACCCGTTCGAGATATTTTGAAATGAAAGTCACCCGCACCGCTTGAGCAATGGAATGATGCTCCTCCAGCATCAGAGCAAGGAGCTCATGAAAAATCTGGTGGTTCAACCGGTCGACCCTTTCATCGTCTTTGCAGACTTTGCGGGCCAGTTCGGCGTTCCGGTTAACAAACGCATCGAGCGCCTCCTTGACCATCTGCTGGGTATACCGGGCCATCTGCCGAAGATCGGCATACGCTTTAACCGACTTTAATTCAGGCTCTTCATTCAGTTCAAGCGCCCGCTCCGAGATATTTTCGGCAAGGTCGCTCATCCGCTCGAGCTCGGTAGAGGTCTTCATGGCGGTGGTCAGAAACCGCAGATCCCTTGCCATCGGCTGATGGAGGGCGATTAACCGGAGGCAATCATCATCAATTTCGACGTCAAAAGCGTTGACGAGGGCCGAGCGGTTAAGGACTTCTTTAACTTCATCCCATAAAGCGGCTTTTTTCAAAGAATCTTCAACCCGTTCATCAAGAAGCGCCCTGTTTTTCAGGCCGTTTAACCTCAGGCCGGAAGCGACATTTTCATAAATCGACATAGTGGGAAAGGGGTTGGCTTTTTGAAAAACCATTCCGACCCGGCGCCGGATCAGAACAGGGTCCATTTCGGGGGCATAGATATCCTGGCCGTCCAGCCGGACGGTTCCTGAAGCTTTTGCGGCAGGGATGACCTCGTGGAGCCGGTTTAAACAGCGGATAAAGGTCGATTTCCCGCATCCGGACGGACCGATCACGGCGGTAATCTGCCGGGCCAGGGTGGTCATCTGAATGTTTTTGAGGACCGGCGTCTCTCCAAACCAGGCATAAAGGTTTTCTATTTCAAATACCGGTTTTGTCGCGGTCATAGTCAATTCCGGATTTGCCACCGAAGGAGGAGGCGTGACATGAGATTAATTCCAAGGATCAGGAGGAGAAGGGCCAGCGCCGCGGTCCAGGCAAGCTGATGCCACTCCTCATAAGGCGAAATGGCATAAGTATAAATCATCACGGGGAGAGAGGCAACCGGATCAAGGATATTCTGGTTCCAATACATGTTTCCAAACGCCGTAAACAAGAGCGGGGCGGTTTCACCGGCCACGCGGGCCAGCCCCAGTAAAATCCCGGTAATAATTCCTCTGCCGGCGGTGGGGATGACCACGAAGCAGATCATTTTCCACTCCGGCACCCCGAGGGCAAGGGCGGCCTCCCGAATCGACGAGGGCACCAGTTTTAAAACCTCTTCGGTATTTCTGATCGTGATCGGGATAAGAATGCATGCGAGCGCGATCCCGCCCGATAAAGCCGAAAAGTGCCCCATCGGGAGAACGATCAGGATATAGGCGAAGATGCCGATGACGATCGACGGGATGCTGTTCAGAAGGTCAGAGGCATACCGGACCAGGAACCCGATCAGGTTTTTCTGTCCATATTCCGAAAGGTACAGGCCTCCGGTTAATCCGAGGGGAATGCCGATGAGGGCGGCCAGTCCGAGAAGCTTGAGGGTTCCGACAATCGCATGGGCCATCCCGCCGCCCGATTCTCCCACCGGTCTGGGAAGCTGGGTGAAGAAATCAAAACGAAAACCGGAGAGGCCATGGATCACAATATAACCTAAAATAAAAAAGAGGACCGAAAGGATTAAAAGAGCGCATAACCCGGCAAGAGAGAGCATGAGCGCGTTGATGATTTTTCGCCTGAAAACAAAAGAAATCATCAGATTCTTCCCTCTGTTTTGGCGGTGACCCTGTAAATCAGGAGACGGGCCAATGCGTGGATCAGAATGGTTACGCCGAATAACATGAACCCGATTTCAATTAACGCCTGGGAATAAAACTCCGAAGTCGCTTCTGAAAATTCGTTGGCGATAATCGCCGCCATGGTGTAAGCCGGCTCAAACAGAGAAAGTTTGATATCGGGCCTGTTTCCAATCACCATGGTGACGGCCATCGTTTCTCCAAGAGCGCGGGCGAGCGCGAGGAAAACCGAACCGAGAATTCCGGAACGGGCATAGGGGAGGACCGCAATCCAGATCATCTCCCACCGGGTTGCCCCCAGAGATAAAATAGCCTCCCGCTGGGCGTTTGGCACAGAGAGGAGAATCTCGCGGGAAACAGAAACGATAAAAGGGAGGATCATAATGGCGAGTAAAATCCCCGCGGTCAGCATTCCTACGCCGTAGGCGGGTCCCTGAAAAAAAGGGAGAAACCCCAGGATCTGTTTGAGAAACGGCTCTCCGCTCTCCCGCATGGCCGGAACCAGGACAAAGATCCCGATTAATCCATAAATAACGCTCGGTATCGCCGCCAGAAGCTCGACCATGAAACTTACGGGGCTTGCGATCCAGGGGGGAGCCAATTCGGACAGGAAAACCGACATGCCAAGGCCGACCGGTACCGCGATCAGGAGCGCCAGAAGGGAGGTCACCAGGGTTCCGTATAAGAACGGGAGCGCTCCAAAGATTTCTCCAACCGGATCCCAGGTGGTTTTCCAGAGAAAAGACCATCCGAACTTTTCAATCGGGAGTTTCGAATGAAGAAAAAGCTCCCATGCGATCAGGAGGGCAAGCCCCAGTATCGACAGAGCGGCCAGCAAAACAACCTTTCGAAAGAGCCAGTCGATCTGCCTGTTCTTAATCGTAAAAAGCTTTGATTTGTTCAAGGGAGTGGGTTCTTTTTCCAAAATTTGGAATTTAAAAGGGTTATAAACAATAAATAATAGCCCGGGGGGATCAATTCCGGGTCAATTCAAGATCACATCGGTGTAAACTTTTATGAAGGGGTCTGACGGGGAGGGGATGAGAGGGGGAAAACGGCGGTAAAAGTCGTTCCCCTGTTGATTTCGCTTTCAACCTTGATAAAGCCTCCGTGGGCTTCCATCGTCTGATTTTTCTTCTCGGCGAGGGGAGAGAGCTCCTGAACCGTTTTGAGTAAAAACGATTTTAAGGAGATGGGGGCGAGCTGGAGTTTTTCTTTCCCCGATTCGATCCTGGCCAGATGGAGAAGATCAGAGACGATATTTTCCATCCCCCGGGCATGTTTCAGGAGAATGTTCAGAAACTTCTGCCCTTCGTCGGGAATTCCCGGCGCCAGATCCTGCAGGGCCTCAAGATACCCTTTAATCGAGGTCAAAGGGGTTCTCAGTTCGTGAGACACATTGGCCACAAAATCTTTCCGGACCCTCTCCAGCCGTTTGATGTCGGTGATTTCGTGAAAAACCAGGACGATACAAATCTCCCCGGCATAGTTTTCTACCGAGGCGACGGAGGCCTGCACCTGGAAAAAAGACTCCTGCTGTCCTGTAAAACTGATTTCGAAAGAGAGGTTTTGGCGGGAGAAAAGGATTTCCCGGACAAATTCATTTAATTCCCGGTGTCTCAGGAGCTCATAATAATAGATTCCCTCCGGCAGAGAAAGCGCAAGTGAGAACATCCGCCTTAATGCCGGGTTGACCAGGAGAACTTTCCCTTCGCCGTTTAAGATAAGGATCCCTTCGATCATTCCGTTTAGAATGGCCGATAGTTTGGCCCGGTCTTCTGAAATCTCCTTCCACCCCAGAGCCAGTTTCCCGGCCATTTCATTAAAACCCTTCCCCAGCTCTTCAAATTCATCCGAATCCCGGAGACGGACCCTGAAATTAAAGTCCCCTTTTCCGATTCTATGAATCCCCTCTCTCAGGAGATTAAGGGAGGCGGTGAGACGTCTGGAAAAAAGGAGACCGGCAAGAATTGAAACCGCAACGGCTGAGAAAAAAACCAATAGAAGAAGCTGATGATTTTCCAGTTGTGAAAAAGGGATTCCAAAAAAACGTCCGCCGAAAAGGATAACCAGGAGGATGGAAAGAGAGATGAGAAGAAAGGAGCCGGTCAGCCATTTCCGGAAAAGAGCGCGTTGAAACTTTTTTAAAGGTCCGGGTTCATTCGTCATCTTTTATTTTGTAGCCGAGTGATTTTACGGTGACGATGGCTTCAGAAAGGAGAGGGATTTTTTCGCGGATTCTTCCGATATGGACATCGACGGTCCGGGTGGTGCCGAAATAATCGTATCCCCAGACCTGGTTTAAAAGGGAATCTCTGGTTTGGACCCTTCCCCTGTTTTTGAGCAAAATTTCAAGAAGACCGAATTCTTTTGAGGTTAAAGAAACCTCTTCGTTGTTGATCCGCACTTCGTGGCGGAGGGGGTCAAGCGTCAGGGAGCCGTATTGAAGTGCGGCCGCGGGTTCAGCAGGGCCGGTCCGGCGAAGGAGCGCCTTGACCCGAGCCGTCAATTCTCTCGGTGAAAAGGGCCTGGTCAGATAATCATCGGCGCCGAGTTCAAGCCCGATGATTTTATCGACCTCTTCCCCTTTGGCGGTTAACATTAAGACGGGGATTGTTCTGGTTTCAGCCTTTTCTCTCACTTTTTTGCAGATTTCAAGGCCGTCCATTCCCGGAAGCATGAGGTCAAGGATTAACAGATTCGGTTTGAGCCTGAAAACCTCCGAAAGCCCGTTGGCGCCGTCTGAAATATGGGTGACCCGGTAGCCCTCTTTTTCAAGATAAAGCTTGATGAGATTGGCGATATCGGCTTCGTCTTCAATCGTGAGAATGTGCTGAGGCATAACAATTTTATTATCCTTTAAATTAAGGGTAACTGTAAAGAGACAAAAAGGGCTATCCAGGGTAACGTCAAAGTCCGCTATAAATCGTCATTCCCGCGAAAGCGGGAATCCGATATGGCTGACAGTTGTCAATAAGAAAAGACTTTCTCGTCCCTTTGTTGAGGGTTATGGTTTTTTTATAATCCAGGACATAAGCAG
>JACQBY010000140.1 GCA_016201875.1 Nitrospirota bacterium | reverse complement strand
GAAGGGGTCAAGGCGGGAGACTGGATTCCCGCTTCCGCGGGAATGACGAACAATAGAAATTTGTGCTTAAAAAGCTCCTGACGTATGCTCCCAGGAATCTAAAAAGGGATATATTTACCCACACGAGTACGCGAAGACCCAAATGTTATAGTAAACATGCGTCAAGAATAGATCTGACCCCCGTCCTGTTGGTCTTTGAAATATCTGCTCCGCGAGGATTTGGCGAGCAATGGGCGCAAGGTCATTTGAAAGAGCTTGCCCCCGAACTTATCAAACCAACGAAGAAATTAGAGGAAAATTACTCCGGCGAATATGACTTTTTATATCAATTGCCGAACAAAAAAATGATCAAAATTGAGGTTAAGGCGTCGCGAGCGGTTGATTTTATTAGTCAGGAGCCGTTATATGTAAAAGCACTTGCCTGGGGATCAAAAAATCCGTTTGATATGAATTTTCAGCAGGTAAAACCAAAATGTTGCGATGTTTTTATTTGGATTGGTGTTTGGCGAGATACGATCAAGTATTGGGTACTCTCTTCAAAAGAAGTGGAGAAAAACAAGTATTATTCGAAAGGGCAACACCGAGGAAAGAGGAAACACTGGCGAGGGACAACTTCATTTGAAGCATGATAATATAAAAGATTTCGTGAAATATGAAGCTAAACCAAAAGAATTGTTAGAAAAAATTATTGAGGCATATAAACGGCAAAATGCCAAAAGAAAAATATGAAATTAAAAACAGTTAGGCTGAAAAAATTTAAGAGGTTTGACGACCTAACAATAAACCTTGGAGAAAATCTAAAGAAAATTATTGCTTTAGTTGGACCAAATGGCTGCGGAAAAAGTAGTGTTGATGTTGATTTTTTGAATTCTGGATTCCCGATAAAATATTCGGGAATGACGAATTGAATTGTTGCAAGAACCTATGATATTTAAATAGTTTAATCACAGAATGACGTGAGCAGGCTTTGCCTGGCGTGTCAGGCGGGAATATGCTACGATGGCGGCATGTTAAAAAAAATTAAAGAAGATAGCGAACTCGGTCTCCAGATAGTCAAAAAAGGGGTCCGGAACCTCATCCACCGGTCGGTTGAAGAGTTCGATTCCATAAAAGTCCGTCTGGAAATCAGAAAAATAGAAAAAGAGCTTGATGAGGTTACCCTTCAGGCAGGGAAAATGCTCTTTGAGAGGCTTCAAATAGGAAAAAGTTCTCTTGAAGATCCCGATCTGCACGCCCTCTTTTCAAAGGCGGCCCAACTCAAAGATGAAATAGACATTTTAAGGTCAGACCTTGCGGAACGGCTCAGACCTTCTTCAGAATAACCATGGAATCAGCGGCGTGAAGAAAAAATATTTTTTAATTGTTTTTCTGAGTTTTTTGTTTGCCGGAGGCTGTGCGAGGGGGCTTGTTCCAAAACCGGATCAAACCGGCGACGTCGACCTTCGTTCCTCCATTGTGACGAAGAAAATCGGAGGAGCGTCCGTTTCCGTCCAGACCCAGGAGTGGCATTTCGTTCCGTCGGAACTTGATCAGTTTTATACTCCGGTTCTCTTTTTGATTAAAAACAGCACCGAAAATAAAATCAGCTTCAGTTTAAAATCCCTCTATCTGATCGGCGATTCCGGAAATCAGTTCCAGCCGACCCCCCCCTCGGAAGTTGAAAAAACATTCATCGACAGGGGGTATATTTTCACCCCTTCCGCTCATATCGGGATCGGCTCGGGGGGGTATTCCAGTTTTTTTGGGCTGGGGCTTGATTTTCCTCTTTATCCGCCACCCCCGGCCGGCTCGGATATTTCCCTTCTGGCGATTCAGGAAGGCGAAATCCTTCCGGGTGCGGTGATTAGAGGTTTTGCCTATTTTAAGCAGACGTCATTTGCGGGGGGGGAGATGACCTTGCATGTTGAAATGAATCAGGCCTCCGACGATTTTTATTTTTTGGTGAAGAAGTAATGGAAAATGGTTCTCGCCGGAATTGATATCGGGACAAATACCCTGAGGCTCCTCATTGTTGAGGAGAAAAACGGAAAATGGAAAGAAATTTTCTCAGACCGGCGGATGACCCGGCTGGGGGAGGGTTTCTTTAAAACCGGGTGTCTGTCCTCCGCGGCGATCGAAAAAACGGTCGCTGTTTTAAACTCCTTTCAGGAGTCTCTCAAAAAGTTCCAATGCCAGCATGTTCTAGCCGTTGCCACCAGCGCCGTGAGAGAAGCTGAAAACCGGCAGCGTTTTCTCTCCCGGGTGAAAGAAGCGTCGGGCCTGGAGGTCAGCGTGATCAGCGGAGACGAGGAGGCCAGATTGACCTTCCTCGGCATTTCCTCTGCCGTTTCCCCGTCCGCCGGATGCCAGATGATGATCGACATCGGCGGCGGAAGCACGGAGTGGATCCTGGGCCTGCAACAGCAGATTTTAGCGAAAAAAAGCGCCCGGCTGGGGGTGGTCTTTCTGACCGAGCAATATCTCTTTTCAGACCCCCCTTCACCGGACGAACTCCATCTGATGAAAGAGAAAATAAGGGAAACCCTTTTGGAGATCAGGGACTCTTCTGGCGAAGTGCTTCGCAAAAATCCTCCTGCAACCTGGATCGGAACCGCCGGAACCATTACCACCCTTGCCGCCATGGCGCAGAACCTGGAACAATATTCTTTTGAAAAAGTAAACGGTTTTGTCTTGACCCGGGAGATGGTTCAGGGGTTATACCGAAGCCTGATTTCCAAACCCAAAGAAGAAAGAAAAAAAATGAAGGGCCTGGAGCCGGGGAGGGAAGATATTATCGTGGCAGGGGCTCTGATCCTCCTCGAAACCATGGCATTTTTTAATTTTGACCGGATGGTGGTCAGCGATTACGGCTTGCGGGAAGGAATTATCCTGGAGTTGATTCAGCAGATCAACTTGACAAAATAAGGGGTACTTTGCTACCTTAAACAATCTTTTTTATCGTTTTTTTTAATGGAGAAGAATTGTATTTTCAAGAACTTACGATGTCGCTGGCCCGGTTCTGGGCAAAGCAGGGGTGCGTGATCCTGCAGGGGTATGATCTTGAGGCAGGCGCCGGCACGTTTCATCCTTCCACGTTTTTAAAAGTCATCGGTCCGAAGCCCTGGAAATCGGCTTACGTGGCCCCTTCCAGGCGCCCGGCTGACGGCCGTTACGGTGAAAATCCCAACCGGTTGCAGCACTACTATCAATATCAGGTCCTCTTAAAACCGGCCCCCGAAAATATTCAGGAGCTTTATCTGAAGAGCCTGACCACCCTCGGCATTGATCCTTTGAAACATGATATCCGGTTTGTCCAGGACGATTGGGAGTCTCCCAGTATCGGCGCCTGGGGGTTGGGGTGGGAGGTCCGGCTGGACGGGATGGAAATCACCCAGTTTACCTATTTTCAGGAAATCGGAGGGGTCCCTCTGGAGCTGATTCCTGTTGAAATTACTTACGGAACGGAACGGATTGCGATGTACCTTCAGGAAGTAGACAATGTTTTTGATTTAGAGTGGACGAAAGGGGTGACCTATCGGGATGTCCATCATCTGGGCGAGGTGCAGCAATCTGTTTATAATTTTGAAGCCTCTACGGTCGAGACCCTTTTAACGATGTTTGAACTCTGCGAGGGAGAAGCCAAAAAGCTGGTTGAAAAGAAACTGATTATTCCGGCCTACGACTTCTGTATCAAATGTTCGCATCTTTTTAATCTGCTCGATGCCAGGGGAGCGATCAGCGTGACGGAGCGGACCCATTATATCGCCCGTATCCGGCATCTCGCCAAACGGTGCGCGGAAGGGTGCCTCGAATTGGAAAAAAGCGCCGAACTCCTCCCGGAAAAATTATGAAAGAGCTCCTGTTTGAAATCGGCGTCGAAGAGATTCCTTCGAACCTCATTCCTTACGGGATGAAAAAGATGGAAGAGCTTGCCGTCAAATTGTTCAAAGAAAACCGCCTGGAGTTTGAAGGGGTTGAAACCTACGGAACCCCGCGCCGATTGATTCTTTATGTTCCTCAGCTGGCCGAAAAACAGACCCCCTATTCTGAGGAGGTCACCGGCCCTCCGAAAAAAATCAGCTTCGATGAGTCAGGGAAGCTGACCCAGGCCGGGCTCAAGTTCGCCCAGGCCCAGGGGGTATCGCCCGGAAGCCTGAAGGTCAAGACGACGCCGAAAGGAGAATACCTTTGCGTCCTCAAAAAGAAAAAAGAACTTCAAACGGGGCTTCTTTTAAAAACAGTCCTCCCACAGATCATCCAGTCTCTTTCCTTTCCGAAATCAATGACCTGGAGCCCTTCAAAAATCAGGTTCGTCCGCCCGATCCGCTGGATGGCCGCCCTTTATGGCGGAAAAACGATTCCCTTTAAATTAGGAGAGATCAAAAGCGGCGACAGTTCTTATGGCCACCGGTTTTTGGCTCCAAAGTCTTTCAAGGCCGGAAAATTTGCTTCTTTTGAAAAACAGCTCCGCAAACAGTTTGTCATCATCGATCCGGAAGAGCGGAGAACAGAGATTCAAAAAGCCGCGATTGAAATGGGCAAATCGTGCGGCGGCAAAACCGAAATCCGGGAGGACATTCTCGACCAGGCGGTCTACATGGTCGAATACCCGGTGGTTTTCAGAGGGGGGTTTGAAAAAGCGTTCTTAAAGCTCCCGAAAGAGATTATTATCAATGCAATGTGCGAACATCAGGGTTATTTTCCTGTTTTAACCCCTGCGGGGGATCAACTCCTCCCCTGGTTTGTCGCGGTCAGCAACATGAAAGTCCCTCGGATGGGGATAATTCAAAAAGGGAACGAACGGGTGCTGCGGTCCCGTCTTTCGGACGCCCAATTTTATTTTGAATCCGATTTGAAAATTAAACTTTCTGACCGGGTCGAGGGGCTAAAGAAGGTCATTTATCAGGAGAAATTGGGAACCCAGTTTGAGCGTTCGGAACGGATTGGAAAACTGTGTCATTGGATGGCGGCGCAAATTCGTTCGGGAGATGAAAGCCTCAGCGAGACGGCCCGGCGGGCCGGGCTCCTTTCAAAAGCTGATTTACTGACAGGGGTTGTTCGGGAGTTTCCAAAACTTCAAGGGATCATCGGAAAGGAATATGCGCTTCGGCAGGGGGAACCCGCTGAGATGGCTCATGCTCTTGTGGAGCAGTATCTACCCAGGTTTGCGGGGGATGCTCTTCCTCAAACCCTTCTCGGAAAAATTTTATCGATGGCCGATAAGATGGATGCGATGACGGGCGCTTTTGAAGTCAATTTGCTTCCGACCGGATCGGAAGATCCTTATGCTCTGAGGAGACAGGCTGCGGGCCTGATCCATATCATGCTGACTTTTGACCCTTCTCCTTTCAATGTGAATGATTTAATATCGGCATCGAGAACTCATCATATTAAACATCATCTGATGACAGGTCCAAAGCCACTCACGGATTTTTTAAAACAGAGGTTTGCGTTTATTCTTGAATCGAAAGGGTATCGCTCTGATATCATCCAGGCGGTGACCTCAGTCGAATTCAAAGATCTGGTCCTGGAACAGAAAAGGATTGACGCCCTGGCAAGGTTCTGCCAGAACCCGATGTTTAATTCGCTCTTTATCGCCTATAAGAGGATGAATAACATTATTCCAAAGGGGTATCGCGCCGGAGAGGGTGTTAAATCCGATCTGATGACGGTTGAAGAGGAGAAAAGGCTGTTTAAAATTGTCAGCGAAAAAAAAGGGTTGAAGGATGACCTTTTAAAAAAACATCTTTATGAGAAGGTTCTGGAGCTCTTCGCGGAATTCAGAGAACCTCTTGACCAGTTCTTTACTGCGGTGATGGTCAATGACCCGGACCCCGCCGTCAGGGAAAACCGGCTGGCGCTGGTTTATGAGTGTCTTGACTTTTTCAGATCGTATGCGGATTTTTCAAAAATTGTGACCGAAAGTTAATTTCGCCAGGGAGCGGTTTATGGCAACACAAAAAAAGAAAAAGAAATATATTTATTTTTTTGGAGAAGGGAAGGCCGAGGGAAAAGCCAGCATGAAAGACCTCCTCGGCGGAAAAGGGGCCGGTCTGGCAGAAATGACCAACCTTGGCATCCGGGTCCCTCCCGGCTTCACGATTTCGACCGAAGCCTGCATCGCTTATTTCGGGAACCGGGGAAAATATCCCGCGGGGATGTGGGAGGACCTCCTGACCAATCTGAATAGGCTGGAAAAGGTGATGGGGATGACGTTCGGCGACCCCCGGACCCCCCTTCTGGTTTCGGTCCGCTCCGGCGCCAGGGCGTCGATGCCGGGGATGATGGACACGGTGTTAAATCTGGGATTGAACGATCAGACGATTCAGGGATTGATTTTAAAAAGCGGGAGTGAACGGTTTGCGTTCGACACCTACCGCCGGTTTATCACGATGTTCGGCAGCGTGGTGATGAATGTCAAACGGGATCTCTTTGAAAAACTGCTCGAGGAGAAGAAACGGATGCTGGGGGCGGCGCTCGACACCGACCTCCGGGTCGATGCGTTAAAGGATCTGGTCCGGGAGTATAAAGATATGGTCTTTTCCGAAACGAAAACAAAATTCCCCGAGGACCCGATGGAGCAGTTGAAAATGTCGGTCAATGCGGTTTTTGAATCGTGGTTCGGCAACCGGGCGGTGACCTACCGGAAGCTGAACAATATTCCCGATACCTGGGGGACGGCGGTGAACATTGTCGCCATGGTTTTCGGCAATATGGGGGAGACCAGCGGGACCGGCGTGGCGTTTACGCGGGACCCCAATTCGGGAGAACGCAAGTTTTTCGGCGAGTTTTTGTTCAATGCCCAGGGGGAAGATGTCGTGGCGGGAATCCGCACCCCCTTGCCGATCTCGGCGCTTGCGAAAAGACTCCCCCGGGCTTATAAAGACCTGGTGTTCATTTATAAAAAACTGGAAAAATATTACCGGGATATGTGCGACATTGAGTTTACGGTTCAGGAGGGAAAACTCTACATGCTCCAGACCCGGGTAGGAAAAAGAACGGCGGCCGCGGCGATTAAAATGGCTGTGGATATGTCCAGAGAGGGCATGATCGATCAGAAAGAGGCCGTCTTGAGAATTGATCCGGCCCAGCTGGATCAGCTTCTCCACCCGACCATCGATGGTTCCGCCGACCTGAAAGTGGTTGCAAAAGGGCTCCCTGCCTCTCCCGGGGCGGCCGCGGGGGTGATCACGTTTACCGCCGAGGAATCGGAGCGGATGGCGGAACTCGGTGAAAAAGTGATCCTTGTGAGGACAGAAACCTCTCCGGAAGATATCGGGGGGATGCATGCGGCCCAGGGGATTCTGACCGCCCGGGGAGGAATGACCTCCCACGCCGCGGTGGTGGCGCGCGGAATGGGAAAATGCTGCGTGGTGGGCTGCTCCAGTCTCGTGATCGACGAGGAGAACAAGACGGTCCGGATCGGCGATCTTGTTTTGAGGGAGGGGGCTTTTATTACTCTCAACGGGTCTACCGGCGAGGTGATTATCGGCAAGGTTCCGCTGGTGCGTCCGAAGTTAAGCAAAGAATTCAAGACCCTGATGGGGTGGGTCGATAAAATCCGCCGGCTGGGAATCCGGACGAATGCCGATACCCCCCATGACGCCCGGGTGGCGAGGGAGTTCGGAGCGGAGGGAATCGGGCTTTGCCGGACGGAACATATGTTTTTTAATGACGAACGGATCAAGGCCGTACGCGAGATGATTCTGGCCGATCAGACCGGGGGGAGAAAGAAGGCGCTTGCAAAGCTTCTCCCTTATCAGAAAAATGATTTTATCGGCATCTTTAAGGAGATGAACGGTTTTCCGGTGACGATCCGCCTGCTCGATCCCCCGTTGCATGAATTTCTGCCCCATACCGATGCGGAATTAAAAGCGCTTTCACTCGATATGGGGGTTTCTTTCGAAGCCCTGTCGCAAAAGAACAAATCCCTCCATGAGTTTAATCCGATGCTGGGCCACCGGGGATGCCGTCTGGGGATTACTTTTCCGGAAATTTATGAAATGCAGGTGCAGGCGATATTCGAAGCCGCCTGCGGGCTTAAAAAAGAAAAATACCGGGTGATCCCGGAAATTATGATCCCGCTTGTGGCGCATGTCCGTGAATTTGAAATGATGAAAGAGCTGGTCGACCGGATTGGAAAAGAAGTCATGGATGGCTATAAAATAAAAGTGGATTACCGGGTCGGGACGATGATCGAACTCCCCCGGGCGGCTCTTGTGGCTGATCAGATCGCGAAGACGGCGGAATTCTTTTCATTCGGCACCAACGATCTGACACAGACGACGTTTGGTTTAAGCCGGGATGACGCCGGGAAGTTTCTCCCCGTTTATATTGAAAAAAACATTTTACCGCAGGATCCTTTTGTTTCCATCGATCAGGACGGGGTTGGCGCGTTAATCCGTTTAGGGGTCGAGAAAGGGAGATCGGCCAGAAAAGATCTGAAGACCGGTATTTGCGGAGAGCATGGCGGAGAGCCGCTTTCGGTTGAGTTCTGCCACAAAATTGGACTCCATTATGTCAGCTGTTCCCCTTACCGGGTTCCGATTGCCCGGCTGGCGGCAGCCCGGGCGGCAATCCTGTACCCCAAAAAGTAGCTTTATGGATGAAGATGAACGGATGATGAGAGGGGTTCTCCGTCTTGCCCGAAAGGGGATGGGGAGCGTGTCGCCGAACCCGCTGGTCGGAGCGATTGTCACCCGGCGCGGCAAAATCGTCGGAAGCGGCTATCATCAAAAGGCGGGAGGGCCTCATGCGGAGGTGATCGCCCTTCAAAAGGCCGGGGACAAAGCGAGGGGAGGGACCCTTTATTTGAATCTGGAGCCCTGTTGCCATACCGCCAAAAGAACCCCCCCCTGCACCGAAGCCATTTTAAAAAGCGGAATCAAAAAAGTGGTTGTGGCCATGGCCGATCCCAATCCGGAGGTTAACGGAAAAGGGATGGCGATTCTCAAAAAAGAGGGGATCGGGGTTAAGAGCGGGATTTTAAATCAGGAAGCGGAAATTTTAAATGAAGTTTTTTCCCGGCATATCACAACAGGCCTCCCTTTTGCCGCTCTGAAGATTGCGGCCACTCTGGACGGCAAGATCGCCACGGCATCCGGGTTATCCCGGTGGATTACCGGAGAAAAGGCGAGAGAGGCTGTCCACCGGTTAAGGAATCAATACGATGCCATCCTGGTCGGAAAGGGGACGGTGATGGCCGATGATCCTGAATTGACCGTCCGTCTCCCTCAAAAGTCAAACCGGAGGCCTGTCAGGATTATTGTGGACTCAGACCTCGCCGCGTCTCCTCAATCCAGGGTGTTCCATCTCCGGGAGGGGGAGCGGGTGATTGTGGCGACCACCCGCCGGGCGGAAGATTCCAGAAAAAAAAAGATGGAAGAAAGAGGGGTGGAAGTCCTCCGGATTGAAGAAAAAGAGGGTCGGGTCAGCCTCCCCTCCTTGTTCCGCCGGCTTGCGAAGATGGGGATGACCAGCGTTTTAATAGAAGGGGGGGGGAGAATCAACGCTTCGCTCCTGAACGAAGGCCTGGTAGACAAAATTTATTATTTTATCGCGCTCAAGCTGATGGGAGGAGAAGATTCGCTTTCTGCCATCGGGGGAGCCTCTCCGGCATCCCTCTCCTCCCTCCCTCATTTAAAAAAGACGAAAATTACACGGGTGGGAGAAGACATTCTGGTTGAAGGGTATTTGAGATAAGTGGTTTTCATAGATAAATAGAGAAGGAGAATAAGATGAAGAGAATGCTGTCTGTTTTTTTAATTTTGGCCATGGTTGTTTTTTCTGCGGGAAGAGCGGGCGCGGCGGAAGACCATGGTCTGGAAAACATTTTTAAAGACGCCTATTACGGCGCCGCGATCGGAGGAATATTGGGAGCCGCCGTTATGGTTTTTACTGACAGGCCGGCAGACCATTTTAATTATATCGCCTATGGCCTGGCGGGCGGCGTCATTGCCGGAACGGTTTATGGAATGGCCAATCAAACCCGATCGCTGGCCGATATGGAATCGGGAAAACTGACCTTCCGCCTCCCCCGCCCTGAAATTCAGGAAATGCCCCGTTTCGATCCTCTCGATCGGAAACGACTTTTCATCTATCTTCCCTTCATGGGGGTCCATTTCTAACCGATGTTTACCGGAATTATTGAAGGGACAGGGGTAGTCAAGAAAATTAAAAAATCGGTATGTTCTGCCCGGTTAACCGTCGGGGGCGGAAAGGTGTTAAGCGGGCTCTCCCGGGGAGAAAGCGTGTCGGTCAACGGGGCCTGTCTGACGGTGGTGGAATTTTCAAAAACAGGTTTTTCCGCCGATGTATCGGATGAAACCCTCCGGAGGACAACCCTCGGCGCGCTCCGGGAAGGGGACCCTCTTAACCTTGAAAGGGCGGCGAAATTTTCCGACCGTATCGGCGGACATCTGGTTTCAGGCCATGTCGACGGGGTCGGCGTGATCAGAAAGATCGAACCGGTGGGAGACTCCTTTCTTTTTTTTATCGGATTAAACAAAGACCTTTTGCGGTATTGCATCGAAAAGGGGTCGATTGCCATTGACGGGATCAGCCTGACGATCAACCGGACGAACCGCCGGGGCATTTTTTTGATGATTATTCCGCATACGATGAAGGCGACGACGCTCGGCAGGAAAAATGAAGGAGACCCCGTGAACGTTGAAAACGACCTGGTGGGAAAATATGTGGAGCGCTTTGTGAAGTTAAAATCAAACAATAAAAATAGAACCGGTTAAACAGACAAAAGACTGTATGTTCCAAGAATCCACCTACGAGTCAGTGATTTTCGAAATGATAAAAATTGAGGATTACCGTGCAATTCTAGCATGGCGAGATTTTGGAATTTAAATAGAATTATGCTGAAGCTTTTTTCGGCTTTTTTTGGACAACCTTAACCAAAGTGTGCAAAGCTTCATTTACAGACGCGGAGTCCGGGAAAAATTTTACACTCTATGAAAAAGCTGATTTTGATTATCTTTATTCTCATTTTAACGTCTTGTCTCATTTTGTGGACGAAAGGAAATACTATGCGAGAAATTCGGACAGAAATTGAAATAGCTGCTCCACCAACAAAGGTGTGGAGCATCCTCACTGATTTTGATAACTGGAAAATTTGGAATCCAATCGTCATTCAGGCAAGTGGAGTCGCTTCTCTTGGGTCTAAGCTTAGTGTTACTATGCGTGGAGAAGATGGTAAAGACGGACCGAAGTATATGCCTATTGTAACAAATTTTGAAGAGCCGAAAGCTTTTCGTTGGCGTGCTAAAATGATGTCCGAATTTTTATTTACCAATGACAAAGTCTTCGAACTTGAAGTAACTGGTTCTGGCACTCGGTTGATTCACAAAGAATTGGCTGGATGATTATTTCTCATTTAAACCCACTAATAAAAGTTCAAAATCTCTAGGATTTAATATCTTCATCCCCTT